>JBEIVK010000246.1:0-5863 GCA_040373935.1 Alphaproteobacteria bacterium | reverse complement strand
GCTCGGCTTCGCCGTCGCCATCGCGGCCGCTGCTGCGGTGGCCATCGTCGCCGTCCCCGCAGACGGCCCGCCTCCGGGCGCGCTCCCGCTGGCGCTCGCCCCGGTCTCCACGCTCGAGATCGAAGACATGCAAGCCCACCCAGACGCGATGGTCCAGGTCCTCCAGTTCGACGAGGACGCCCCGACCATCATCTTCATCGACGAGCCCGAGCTGCCGGCATCCCCGGGGGCGGGCCAGGGAGTGACGCTGTGACCCGCACCCTCCGTTCGCTCCTCCTCGGCCTCGCCCTCGCGGTCCCCGCCGTGCCCGTCGCCGCGTGGTCTCCCGTTGCCGCGGCGGCCCCGGGGGCCCGCGCCGCCAAGGTCAGCCTGGAGATGCCGGTGGTCTACGCCACCACCGCCCACGACCGCGTGGACGCCCGCCTGGCGGACCTCTCCCGCGTGCTCCGCAACCTGAAGTACACCGGCTACGAGCTGCTCACGCTGCAGCGCGCCCAGCTCGGCGATGGCGAGCGCGAGTCCTTTACCTTGGACGGCGGCCGCAAGGTCACGGTCGAGCTGCTCAGCAAGGACGACACGGCCGCGCGCGTGCGCGTCCTGATCGACGGCGTGAAGGGCCAGCGCCTGCTCGACACCACCGTCCGCGTCAGCCGCAACGGCACCTTCATCGTCGCCGGCCCGAAGATGCGCGAGGGCATCCTCGTGTTGCCCCTCACCGCGCGTTACTGAACGCTCCTCGCCCGGGAGCCTCCGTGACGGTCTTCGCGCGCATCCTCGCCGGGGACATCCCCGCCCGCTTCGTCCACCAAGACGACCACTGCGTCGTCTTCCACGACATCGCGCCGCAGGCGCCGGTGCACCTGCTCGTCGTGCCGCGCAAGGCGCTGGTCTCCGTCGCCTCGGCCACGGCGGACGACGCTGCCCTGCTCGGCCATCTGCTGCTCGTCGCCGCTCAGGTCGCCCGCGCGGCCGGCCTGGAGGACGGCGGCTATCGCCTCGTCACCAACATCGGCGATGACGGCGGGCAATCCGTGCCCCACCTGCACATTCACGTGCTCGGCGGGCGCCCGATGCGCTGGCCCCCGGGCTGAGGCTCAGGCGCCCCGGCCGCCGCGCGCCAGGTCTCGCAACGGCCCCTCGGGCAGCCCGCGCAGCGCGCTCTCCACGAACGGGCGCATGTCGGCCCCCCGCTGCTGCGCGTACACCTGCGCTTGGGCGCCCATGTCTGCCTTGTCGAGCGCCTTCACGAAGCGTGCCTCCGGGCTTCGCTGCTGCTCGTACTCTTCCCAGAGCCCCCACAAGCGGGGGTGCGCCGCGAAGAGCCGCGCCGCCGCCTGCCGCTCCCGGGACCGCTTCTCCTCCGGGGAGACGCCGTCGTGCGGGGTGATGTCGCCGACCTCGCACTCGGGCAGGTCGTGCACCGCGCACAGCGCCAGCACCCGCGCGAGGTCCAGCTCTGGCGGGCAGGCCGCGAGGGCCAACAGCGACATGCCCCAGGAGTGCGCCGCCACGCTCTCCGGCGCATCGATGCCCGCCCGCACCCAACCGGCCCGCGCCGTGTGCTTGAGGCCGAAGCCCGCGTGCACCAAGGCCGCCAGGGCTGCCCCCGCCTCCGGGCCGCCGCTCACGCCAAGGCCAGCGCGGCCTGCTCCGGCCGCCGCAACGCGATGACGACGGGCTTCTCGGCCTGGCGACGGGTGAAGTCGTCCTTGCTGTGCAGCCCCGCCCAGCCGAGCCGGATCATCACCTGCGCGACCGCCCCGCCGAGGTTGGAGCCCGGCCCTGGCAGCACCACCGCGTCCGGGGCGAACTCGCCGAGCGCGACCCGCATCATCGCGGTGAAGTCGAACACGTCGTCCACCTGCGGGCCGAGCGTGTAGTCCCGCAGCGCGTCCGGCGAGCCGAAGCCCCGGTTCCACACGCGCCCCAGGCCGTCGACCAGCGGGATCTCCGGCGCCGACCACCCGAGCCCGCCCAGCTCCGCTTGCGCGCGCAGGGCCGTCTCCCGCAGCAGCGGCGTGTGAAAGGCCGAGTGCAAGGGCAGTCGCAGCGGGTAGGTGAGGGCGCCGCGCTGCACGGCCGGCACCCGCGCCGCCAGCGCCGCCAGCGCCTCCTCCGTGCCGCCGAAGACCACCTGCCCGCCCAGCGCGATGGAGCGGTACAGCCCGGGAATGTCGGCGAGCGCCGCCTCGACCGCCGCCTCGAGCCCGGCATCCGGCCGCCACGCCTCGTCCACCACCGGGTAGACCGCCTGACCGCCGCGCACGTTGCCCTCTTGGAAGCTGCCCATCGTCTCCACGAGCAGGGCCGCGTCCGCCGGCGACAGCGCGCCCGCCGCGCCCAGCGCCGTGTACCAGCCCATCGAGTTGCCCACGACCGCGACCACATCGACCTTCGCTGGGTCCAAGGCCGCGAAGTCCGTGAGCGACACCGCCGCCGTGAGGGCGCTCGCGTGCTCCCCGGCGACGTGCAGGCGTGCGCTGTACCGCGGCTCGGCGTCCAGCGCGCGCACCGTCGGCCGCCCGCGCGCCGCCCGCAAGGCGTCAAAAGCATCGAGGAACCGCGATCCGCGCCCGGCCAGCGAGCCCAGCTCTTCCCGGCCGTACGAGCCCCGACCGGGGCACAACACCACCACGCGCAAGCGGGCCATTCAGCGCTCCAGCAGGGCCAACGCGGCCGCTTCGATGTCCGGCTCCTGCACGAGCACGCGGTTCGCCGCGTCGCCCAGCGGGATGTAGGTGTCCACGCCCGCCACCCGGGCCATGCGCACCGCGGGGCAGCGCTCCACCAACACGGTGAACACGCCCTCCGCCACGCCGCCGGTGCGGCGCGTCTCGTCCACCACCAGCGCGCGGCCGGTCGCCAGCGCCGCCGCCGCGATGTCGTCCTCGGGCAGCGGGTTGAGCCACCGCAGGTCCAGCACGCGCACGCCGATGCCGCGCGCCTCCAGGCGCTTCGCCACGCGGAGGCTCATCCACACGCCGTTCGCGAAGGTGATGATCGTGAGATCCGCCCCGTCGCCCCACAGCCGCCCGCGGCCCACCGGCACGGTGAAGCCGGGCCCCGGGTAGGCGAAGGACCATGCGCCGTCCTTGTCGGCGTGGAGGTCCTTCGTCATGTACAACGCGATGGGCTCGATGAACACGCAGACCCGGCCGTCCGCCTTCGCCGCTGCGGCCAGGGTGCGGAGCAGGCCCACGGCGTCTTCGCCGTTGGAGGGCACCGCGATGAGCAGCCCCGGGATGTCGCGCAGCGCCGCCAGCCCGTTGTCGTTGTGGAAGTGCCCGCCAAAGCCCTTCTGGTACGCGAGCCCCGCGATGCGCACCACCATCGGGTTGCGGAACTGCCCGTTCGAAAAGAACTGGAGCGAGCCCGCCTCTCCGCGGAGCTGGTCGATCGCGTTGTGCAGATAGGCGAGGTACTGGATCTCCGGGAAGGGCAGCATGCCGAGCTGCCCCGCGCCCAGCGCGAGCCCGAGGATGGTCGTCTCGTCCAGGGGCGTGTTGAACACCCGCCCGACGCCCGCCCGCGCCTCCAGCTCGTTCGTGACGTTGTACACGCCGCCCTTCCGCGCGACGTCCTCCCCGAACAGCACCATCTCGGGATGCTGGGCCAGCAGGTCCGCCAAGGCGCGGTTGATCTGCACCGCGAGGTGCCGCGGACGGTCGTCCTCCGGGGGGGCCTTGAAGAACCGCGCCCGGCCCTCGGGCGATGCGGCCGCCGCCGCGACCGCCTCCACCACCGCCGGCCGCAGCGGCGCCAAGGGCTCCACCACCTCGGCGGCCGTCTGCAAGCGCGGCCGCCGCTGCGCCTCCCAGCCGAGCGCGTGAATGCGCGCCTTCAGCCCGTCGTACAGCGCCAGCGCGTCCTCGGGCGTCACCCAGCCGGCGCCCACCAGCGCCAGCGCGGCGCGCAGCACCGGGTCCTGCGCCTCCGTCGCCTCGATCTCGGCCGCGCTGCGGTAGGACTGCTCGACGTCCGAGCCCGCGTGGCCGAGCAGCCGCACGAGCTTCAGGTGCAAGAAGGCCGGCCGCCGCGTCTCGCGCACGTAGGCCGCCGCCGCCGCCGCAGTGTCCCAGGTGTCCGCGAGGTCCAGCCCGTCGCAGCCGAAGTAGCGCAGGTGCGGGTGCCCCGCGAAGCGCGCCTCCACCCAGCCATCCGGCGTGTGCGTGCTGATGCCGATGCCGTTGTCCTCGCAGACGAACAGGACCGGGCAGGGGAGGTTCTGGTGGCGCGCGATGCTCGCCGCGTTGAAGGCCCCGCACGCCGTGCTGTGGTTGCTCGACGCGTCGCCGAAGGTGCAGACCACCACGCTGTCCGCCGGCACCGCGCCGCGCAGCCCCAGCCGCTCCATGCGCGCCAGCGTGAAGGCGGCGCCCACGGCCTTTGGCAGATGCGAGGCGATGGTGGACGTCTGCGGCGGGATTTGCAGCGCGAGGCTGCCGAAGACCTTGTGCCGCCCGCCGGCGATGGGCTCGTCCGTCGACGCCACGATGCCCAGCAGCACGTCCAGCAGCGGCGTCTGACCTGGCACCTGCCGCGCCCGGCGCACAAAGAACCCGCCCGACCGGTAGTGCAGGAAGGCCGGGTCCGTCGGGCGCAGCACATCCGCCACCGCCGCGTTGCACTCGTGCCCGCTGCTGCCGATCGTGTAGAAGCCCTCGTTCCGGCCCTTGAGGACGCGCGCCTCCAAGTCGAGCAGGCGCGAGGCCATCATCGACTCCAGCAGCTCCAGCGCCCGCCGCGCCGTGAGCTGCCGCCCCGGCGCCACCGGCCCGTCCAAGGGCCCCGGAGCCGGCCGCGCCACCGCCGAAGCGAGGGCCGAACGGAGGTTCTGGTCAACGATGTCGGCGCGACTGACGGCCATGCGGAGCCCACCCCGGAGGCCGGTCGCCTATCTCGCGCGCCGCCCACCTGCGACGCGCCGCCCGCCCCGCCCCGTGCTACCCCACCCACCCGGAGTCTCCATGAAAACCGCCCGCGACCTGCTCGACCCGCATCCTCTGGTCGTCGGCCCCGATCTCCCCGTCGCCGAGCTCGCCCGCCAGCTCCTCGCCGCCCACACCGACGGCGCCTGCGTCCTGCGCGAAGGCCGCCTCGTCGGCGTCGTCACCTCGATGGATCTCGTCTTCCGCGAAAAGCGCGTCCACCTGCCCACCTTCGTCGCGCTCATGGACCTCGTCATCCCCCTCGGCGTGCGCGAAGCCGAGGCCGAGCTGCGAAAGGTCGCCGGCGCGTGCGTCGCCGACATCATGTCCGGCACCCCCGTCACCGTCGGCCCCGACGCCCGCCTCGACGAGATCGCCGCGCTCATGGTCGAGCAGCATCTCACCCTCGTCCCCGTCGTCGAGGGCGGCGCCCTCCGCGGCGTCGTCACCAAGCCCTCCCTGCTGCGCGCCACCGTCTCCCCGCCGCCCGCGGCCTGAGCCGCGCCCGCGCCCACCCGCCCCGCGCGCCCTTCTTCTTCGGGAGGCAGGAGGGGCTCCGCCCCTCCCGCAACGCCCTCCCCGGTGGCCCCGCCGCCGGCGCCCCGCCCGCTCAGAACACGAAGGCGCCGAGGTCCACGCCGGCGGCCTTCGCCGCCTTCGCCACGGCCGTCACCAGGTTCATGTCGCCGCTCGCGTCGGCCACCGCGGCGGCCTCCCGCACCCAGCGCCCGGCCTCGCCCGGCTCCCGCGCCAGGGCCAGCAGCGCCACCACCTCCTCCTTGGCGTCTCCCGCGGCCCGCCCGGCCTCCCGCGCCGCCAGCGCCAGCCCGCGCGCCGCCGGATCCCCCCGGTCGAAGGCCTCCACTGCCCGGCCGGCCGGCGTGTCCGCCCCGGCGCCCCCCGGCGGCCCGGACGCCGCCGCCCGCGCCGCGAAG
>JBEIVK010000679.1:0-2588 GCA_040373935.1 Alphaproteobacteria bacterium | reverse complement strand
GCGATCGAAGAAGGGCGGCTGGAGGATGCCCGCCGGGTACGCCATCTCGTTGTAGAGCGGGTGGTAGTAGGCGTTGACCATGGCCGGCGCCATGTGCCAGAGGTTCGGGTCTGCCGGCTTGCCGACGCGGGAGAGGCGGTCCTTGATGTCGAAGCGCGAGGCGGCGAGCGCGTTGGCGGCGTGGTTGCCGGCGTCCACGGTGAGCCCGGAGTAGTCCTTCCAGACTTCCGGGTAGCCGATCTTGTTGCGAAGGGTGTTTTTCTTGTCGATGGCGGCCTTGCGGGTGGCCTCGTCCATCCAGGCGAGCTCGGGCAGCGAGGCCTCGAAGGCATCCTGGATGCCCTGGATCATGGTGACCGCGACGTCCTTGCTGTCGCCGGGGAAGCGGTCCTTCACGAAGGAGCGGCCGACCAGCTCGCCCATCGTGCCCTCGATGAAGCGCACGCAGCGCTTGGCGCGGGGCTCCATTTCCTTCTGGCCCCGGACCTTCTGGCCGTAGAAGGCGAAGTCGGCCTCCACGAAGGACTTGCTCAGGTGGGGAGAGAGGTCTGCGAGCAGGTGGTAGCGCAGGTAGGCCTTGAGGGTGGGGACGTCGGCCTTGGTGGCGACGCCGACCACGCCCGCGAGCACCTCCGGGACGTCGACGTTGACGTCCTTGAGGCCCGGGGCGCCGATCTGCGCGAAGTAGGCGCCCCAGGGCACGCCCTTGACCTGCGCTTCGAGGCCCGAGCGGTCGATCTTGTGGTAGGTCTGGGTGGGGTCCCGGAGCTTCGCGCGCTCCCAATGCAGCTTGGCGATGGCGGTCTCGAAGGCGACGACGCGCTTGGCCGAGGCCGCGGCGCCCTTGTCCCCGCCCAGCCCGAGGATGGTGGCGACGTGCGCCTCGTAGTCCTTGAGCAGCTGGACGGACTTGTCGTCGGTCTTGAGGTAGAAGTCGCGGTCCGGCATGCCGAGGCCGCCGTGCCCCATGTGCAGGATGACGAGCTGCGGGTCCTTGAAGTCGCCGTCCACGTCGAAGCTCCACAGCACGGAGACGCCGGCCTGGTGGAGCTCGTAGACCACCGGCCAGAGGTCCTTGGTGGACTTCATGGCGTCGATGCGGGCGAGGAGCGGCTGGGCGGCGGAGAGGCCGGCGGCCTCCACGGCGGGCTCGTCCAAGCAGGCCTTGTAGGCTTGGCCGATGCGCGCGCGGTCGGCGTCGGCGGGGGCCGGGTCTGCCGCGGCGGCCTCGAGCAGCTCGCGGATGTAGGCGCGGTTGCTCTCGGCGATGGTGGAGAACGAGCGCGACCAGGACGGCTTGTCGGCCGGGAGCGGCGTGCGGGCCAGCCAGCCGCCGCAGGCGTACTGGTAGAAGTCGACGCACGGGTCGGCCTTCAGATCCATGTCTTCGAGGAGCTTCGCCACCGAGGGGTGCGGCGGCGGGGGCGGCGGGGCGGCCTCGACCGGTGCGGGGGGCGGCGCCTTGGGGGCGCAGGCGAGGAGAAGGACGAGGAGGCTCGGATGGATGCGCATGGGCCGCCCGCTAATCCGTGGCGGCGGCGGCGGGAAGGGGGATCAGCCCTCGCCAGCCCGCCCGCGACGCCGGAGGTCCCGCATGTGCAACCGGGCGTCGCGGCGCAGCGCAGCCTCGGTGTAGCGCCGCTGGGCCGCGGCATCGGGCCCCGGGTCCAGCGCCGGGACGGCCCGCGGCCGGCCATCGGCGCCAAGCGCGACGAAGGTGAGGTACGCCGAGCAGCAGTGCGTGCGCTGGCCGGTGGAGGGATCTTCGGCCTCGACGCGCACGCCGACCTCGATGCTCGTGCGCCAGGAGCGGTTGACCATGGCCCGCAGCACGACCACCATCCCCTGCTTCACGGGCTCCAGGAAGTGCAGCTCGTCCATCGACGCCGTGACGACCGGCCCGCGGGCGAAGCGCTGCGCCGACACGGCCGCGCAGATGTCGCACCACGCGGCGATCTGCCCGCCGAAGGCGTTGCCATGGGCGTTGGTGAAGCCCGGCAGGACGATCTGGGTCATCTCGCAGGTGGTGTCGGCGACAGGGACGGGGGTCATGGCGGGCTCCGGCGCCGCCCCCTATCGCGCGCCGACGCGCCCTCCCCACCACTGGCCGGCCGCCTCGGCCGCGGCGCAGAGCCCCTGCCGCGGGCCGTGGCGGAGGGCGACGCCTGCGACGCCCGGAAGGCCCCGGATCAACGCGCCAAGTCCGGGCACGGTGGGCGGCAACCCGGCGGCCGCGCGCACGGCGTGCAAGGCGACCTCCCGCTCCCAGAGGGCGCGGGGCGCGCGCGGATGGCTGTGTACGACGACCGCGTCCGGCGCGAGAACGACAGGGCGGCCGCGGCTCCAGACGAGGTCTTCGCCGATGGAGACCCCCGGCGTCGCGGCGGCGAGCAGGGCGCTGCGGCGCCAGAGCGTGCCGACGTGGTCGGCCTGGGGAAAGGCGCGGGGGCCGGTGGGGTGGGGCGGCGTCCAGGCCGCGATGCGCGCCGCGGTGACCGGGTCGGCGTCGGGGCGGGGCACCTGGCGCGCCACCACCGCGTCGGCCCCGGTGGTGGCGGCGGCAGCGAGCAGCGCAGACACGAAACGGG
>JBEIVK010000419.1:0-4032 GCA_040373935.1 Alphaproteobacteria bacterium | reverse complement strand
GGGTGACCTGCTGCTACCATGAATTTGAACACGCTGTACCGATCGCCCGCGTGCTATCCGCAGCACTCGACATAGCCATTTACGACATCTCCGCCATCGTCACGCCAGATTCGTCCGCAACCAAGGAGCCTCAACTGCTTGGCAAAGCCCAGCAGTGTAGGGCCACCCTTGTATTCGTACAAGAAACCACACCTGACGAAGCGCGTGCGCTGGTCAGCCGTCTTCATCTACGCCTGGATGAGCGTTCTACCTGGGAAGAGTTGATTGCACTCGCGCGCTGCCTCCTGTTCAGTCAAGGCCCACCCAGCAACCGCGCATCCCAGGTGCCCTTTCAGTTGACGTTGGATGTTGCCGCAGCCTACGAGCAGTGGGTATTTCAGGCATTGACCACAGCGGCCAAGGGCAGCAATAGAGCAGCGACAGCCTCTACGGAGTGGAGTATTTCTGCCGACCAAGTTCTCCAGCGGCCTTGGGACATCAAGGACACCCAAGCTCGTCGCGCCGACATTATCGCTGAATATCGTCAACAAGGCGACAGATATGCAACGATGGAAATCATCATCGACTGCAAGCATAAGCTATTAGACCCGACACGCGGGCCTGTGCCAGGGCATGGTCCAACATCAGACTACGCCGACGCAGCGTCTGATGACGATGAGAACCCCGACTTGTCGGGCATGCGAATCTACCGGACACCACCCATCAAGGATCTCTATCAGATATCAGGCTACCTCTTTCTTCGAAGGGATAGCACTGGCGAACCCATTCGAGCTGCTGTGCTCGTCTACTTGCCGGAGACCAAAAAGCGTGGGAAAGATAATTGGGAGGGGTCTTCACTGGTCAGGAACGACACCGCCCTGGAGCCACTTTACCTCAATGGCGGATTCGGCACCACCTATCCCCGCAGTTGGCCCTGGATGGGACGCACACGACCCGGCACATCCCCAGAGAGCATGCCGAGCAAGAACGAGAATGCACTCATGATCTTCCGAGTCCCCACCCCCAGCCCGGAGGAACTTCTCGCTCCCGACCCAGGGAAGGATCTGGGAGAAGCCATGCTTTCACGCCTCGCTGCGTTATGCAACGACAACTATGGCCCCTTAGCGTAGCGGTGAAGTCGGGCTAGACTCCCCCCCGAATCCCCGCCGCCGCCGCGATCGCCTCCCGCACCGCCGGCCAGGCCGCCGGCCCGGCGGCGTCGATCTGGCACGCCGCGGTGAGCGCCCGGCGCCAGGCCCGCGCCCCGGGCCAGCCGGTGAAGAGGTTGAGCCAGGGCTTGAGCAGCCAGCCGGGCTTCTGCCGCGGGTCCGCCGCGAGGGCGGCCGAGACGTCGTCCCGCAGGGCCTCGACGAGCGCGGCGGGGCGGGTGTCCGGGTCGGCCGAGGCGCCAAAAAAGCGGCTGTCGGCGGTGGCGAAGAGCAGCGGGTCGTCCCAGGCGGCGCGGCCGATCATCACGCCGTCGAGGCCGCGGGCGAGCAGGGCGGCGGCGGTGTCGAGATCGCGCACGCCGCCGTTGATCTCGATGGCGAGGGCCGGCCGATCCGCCTTGAGGGCGACGACCTCGTCCCAGCGCAAGGGCGGCACCTCGCGGTTCTCCTTGGGAGAGAGGCCTTGGAGCCAGGCCTTTCGGGCGTGGACGGTGAAGCGGTCGCAGCCGGCGGCGGCGACGGTGTCGACGAAGGCGCGGAGGAGCGCGGGGCTGTCCTGGTCGTCGAAGCCGAGGCGGTGCTTGACGGTGACGGGCAAGCGGCAGGCGGCGCGCATGGCGGCGACGGCCTCGGCGACGCGCGGCGGATCGGCCATGAGCACGACGCCGAAGCGGCCTTGCTGCACGCGGTCCGAGGGGCAGCCGCAGTTGAGGTTGACCTCGTCGTAGCCGAGGTCTTCGGCGATGCGCGCGCAGGCGGCGAGGGCCGCCGGGTCGTCCCCGCCGAGCTGCAGCGCGAGGGGGCGCTCCACCGGGTCGAAGCCAAGGTGGCGCGCGCGGTCCCCGTGCAGGGCGGCGCCGGTGACGACCATCTCGGTGTAGAGCAGGGTGCGCCGGGTGAAGCGGCGCATCATGCGGCGCTGCACGCGGTCCGTGCGGTCCATCATCGGGGCGACGCTGAGGGGCGCCGTGGGCGCGCGCGGGGCCATGCGGAGGGGCTCCAGGAATGGGCGACGGGATCCGTTCCCGGTTATGCTGTCCACACGGAGGTCGCCCATGTCTGCTGCCGTCTCTTGGGCCGGGTCCAGCGCGCTGTCCGCGGGGCTCACCGGCCTCCACCGCTCGGGCGAGCAGCTTCAGCGCGCGGCCGACGATGTGCTGGGCGCCACCTCCCGGGCGGGGGTCGAGGCCACGGGCGGCGGCGCCGCCACCACGGGCGACACCGTCACCCTCTCCGACGTCGCGCAGCGGCTTCGCGGGGCCCGCGGGCTCGAGGCGGCGCTGCTCGACGGGCAGCAGGCGGTGTTCGTGTACACGGCCAACGCGCGGGTCATCCAGGGCGCCGACGCCATGCAGGGCGCGCTCTTCTCCGTCCTGGCCTGAGGGCCCGGCCGCGCGTGGGCGACGCCCGCTGCACCCTGCTCGGAGAGGCCCCGCCCACCGCCGCCTGCTTGCAGGCGGCGGGCTTCCACCCCGGCGACGACGGCGCATGGCACGGCGACGGCCTCTTGGTGCGCCTCACGCCGGCCGCCCCTGCCGAGGCCCAGGCCACCGCCGAGGGCCTCGCCAGCTTCTTGCACAGCCGGGGCGCCTCCCCCGCCGTGGTCGCCGCGGTGGGCGCCGCCCGCGTGGTCGTCGGCCTCGTCGCCGCGCCGGGCCCTGCCCCCGCCCTGGAGGCGCTGCTGCCCGCCCTCGCCGCTGAGATGCGCGGGCACGTCCTCGTGGGAGAGGCCCTCTTCGACGGCGCGGGCCTGCGCGTCTTCCCGGCCCCGCCCCCGCTGCCCCCGCTGCCCGCCGGCCCCGGGGACGTCCCCGGAGACGCCCAATCCACCGCCGGGGTCTGGCGCCGCGCGATGGCCCTCGCCGCCGTCGCCGCCCGCGGCCCGCTGGAGACCCATCCGCGCGGCAGGGCCGAGCCCTTCCGCCAGCAGGTCGTGCGCTGGCTGGCAGCGGCCGACCTCGGCCCCGCCCTGGCGCCCCCGGAGCGCGACGCCCTGCTCACCCCGGTCGGCGCCCTGTCGCCGCCTGCCCAGATCGCCGCCTCCTGGCGCTGCGAGGGCCTCACCGTGCTCGGCTGGGCGCTGGGCGCCTGGGAGCTCCCGGCCCCCGATGTGCAGGTCCACCCGGCCCGCCTCGCTGCCGAGCTCGGCTTTCTGCGGGTCGCCACGCCGCCGCCGCACCTCGCGCTGCGGCCGCCCGATGCGCTGCGCGCCGCCGCCCGCGCCCAAGCCGCGATCGCCTGGCGCCTGCAGCACCCGGGGCCGGTGGACTTCGCGCCCGTCGCCGCCGCCGCGGGCGCGCCCGGCCTCTGCGGCCCGGACGGCGATCTCCCGCTGCAAGGCGCCCCGGCGGCGGCCGCCGCGCCCGCGCTCTTTGCCACCTGCCGGTCGGTCGCCGCCGAGCGCCCCCACGCGATCGCGTGGCTGATCGGCGCCCGCGCCCTCTACCGCGACTGACGCGGGGCCCTTCTCACGGCGCCGCGCCCGCGGGGCCGAGCACCGCCCCCGGCGACACCGGCGAGGGCGTGCAGTCGCAGGACGCGTCGGGCGCGACGCAGGCGGCCCCGCGCACCAGGACGGCGGCGCCCTCGGCCGGCAGCCCCGCCGGGCAGACGACCCCCGGCCCAAGCGCGACCACGGCGACCGGCTTCCGCGACTCGCCGGGCGCGATGGGCGTCGGGTCCGGCAAGCCCGGCGCGACCGCGAGGGCGGGCCGGCAGCGCGCCCGGAGCGGCGCAACGAAACGGATCTCGTAGGCTTCCAAGCCAGCGGCGACCTCTGCGAGCCCCGCGGCCCGCGCGTCCAGCGCGTCCAGCCAAGCCGCCGCCGCCCCCCCGACGAGCGGGGCCACCGTCGGCGCGGCCCGACCGCTCGCCACCCGCGCCG
>JBEIVK010000210.1:0-6347 GCA_040373935.1 Alphaproteobacteria bacterium | reverse complement strand
TGGCCCGCGCCATGCGCGAAGTGAAGACCCGGTACGGCCTCATCTCCACGCGGGCCTCCCGCTGAGGCAGATCGTCGCCGCTTTGGCGCTGGGGGGGGCCTGTGGTTCCCCGCCGCCGCCGCCTCCTGCTCCCGCGGTGACGCCCGAGGCCCGCGCGGCCGCCGAAGCGGCCGCGGAGGCCATCCCGCCGTCCGCGGCCCCCGCGCCGCCCCCGGTGTCCGCCGGCGGCGGCGTCCAGGCCGGCCCCGTCCCGGTCGTGTTCGTGTGGGAGGGCGTCGGCCCGCTCCACAAGGGCTTTTTCCAGAGCCCGGAGCCGCTCTCCGCCTTGGGGGCCGACCTCGCGGGCTGGCTCGGCGGGACCGCCAACGTGCACGTCCACTACGACGCGGCCACGCTGCGGGGGCGCATCCGGTTGCGGCTTTTGCCGGGCAGCTTGCTTCGGCCCGTCGGGGGGAGCGGCGACCTCGTGGCGCTGCAGGAGCTCACGCCGCTTACGTCGGCCCTCGCCGCGTGGCGCTCCGGGGTGGCCGCCCGCACGGACTACCGCATCGAAGGTTTCGCCGTCGAGTTGGAGAGCGTGCGCGGCACCGACGCCTGCGTGCTCGGCTTGGTCGGGGATCCGCCCCCGGACGGCCGTACGATCTCCCCGTGCGTCGAGATCACGGGCGTCACGGCCTGCGGGGCCGCGGAGCCGGCGGGGGTCCGCTTCCCGCCAGAGGCTGCGGCGGCGCTGCGGCGCTGCTTGTCGCCCGCCGCGCACCCGTGATGCCCTAAACGGCCTCGGCCTCCAGGCCGAGCAGCTTCTCGCGAATCTGCTTGCGGAGCCGGGTGTGGAGCTGGCTCACGCGAGACTCCGTCACGTTCAGGACCTCGCCGATCTCCTTGAAGTTGAGGTCGCGGAAGTAGTAGAGGTCGATGATCACGCGATCCCGCTCCGGCATCTCGGACACCGCGGCGCGGACGCGCTGGGCGATGTCTTCGCGCTCGGCCTCGGCGATCGGGTCTGCCTCGTGGGCGAGGGTCTCACCCACCGTGGCCTCATCCTCGCCGCCCTCCTCGGTGCTGACGAGGGTGCGGACGTCTGCCGTGCGGAGGAGCTCCTGGAGGCGGTCCTCGTTGACGCCGATGTGGCTGGCCAGCTCGGCGGTGCTGGGGGCACGGCCGAGGTTCGTCGCGAGGTCCTTGCGGGCGCCGTCGATCCGCTCGGCGCGGTCGCGGACCGAGCGCGGGACCCAGTCGTTCTTCCGCATCTCGTCCAGGATGGCGCCCTGGACACGAATGCGGGCGTAGGCGGCGAAAGAGCCGGCGCGGTGGTCTTGGTAGCGGTCCACCGCGTCGATCAGGCCGATCATGCCGATGTGAACCAGGTCGTCGGCGTCCACGCAGCGGGGGAAGCGCCGGGCCATGCGGTAGGCCACGCGGCGGACCATCGGGTAAAACTCGAGGATCAGCGCCTCGCGCTCGGCGGGGGTGTAGCCGAGCGTCTGGGCGGGTGTCTCGGGCGCGATGGACTGCATGGGGTCCTCCGGATCTCTGTTGGACGGGGGCACTGCAAGGACCGTGCCAGCCCTTATTGGGGGGCCACGGTTGGAGTAAACTCCACTTTGGCGGGTGTCTCCGTGGGTATCTGTGTATCCGCGGAGACAGGTGTCGCGGGAGCTGTCTCCGCCGGTACACCCGCAAAGACCTCGATGCCAGTCGGCGTCTCGCCGCGGTCTGCCATGCGCAACCTCTCGGCGAGATCGGAAATCGCCACGTTCCGGTGGAGCTGCTTGCCCTCGATTCCCCACAACAGGAAGCTGGCCCAGTAGTTCATCGGGCGCCACCACTCGAAACGATCTCCATAGAACGCCGAGAGACGGTAACGCCTCGACTTCTCGACGTCGTAGATGTGGAGCTCGGGCGGCACCGACTCGCGGGGCATCCAATCCGGCAGCCCCTCGACGAACTTCTGGCGCCGCGCCTCCTCGCGCTTGCGGGCCTCGGGGCTCAATTCTCCCCAGGTGCGCTGGTCAAAGATCGGGATGGGCTTGCCCGGAAGCTCCAGCGCAACATAGCGCCCCTCGGGATGCGGGATGACCCGGGTGACGCCCGGGAACGCGGCCAGCTCTGTGCCATCCGCGAGGCGCGTCAGGTGCCCGCCCGCCGCGTCCGCCCAGCCGATGAGCCCCGGACCGACCTCGACGACGAGGTCCACCACCGGCCCGTCGATGAACGAGAACGCGCGTTCGATCTTGCCCTCGTCCCGGCGAAGCCGAAAGGGCCGACGCACGCCGGCGTCGTCTTTCGCGGTGAAGAAGAGGTCGGCGCCCTCGCCGGCGGGGTGGAGGTCGGACGGCTCGGTGGCCGGGAAGGGGATGACCTCGAGGGTGCGGGCGCCGCGGTTGTAGTCTGCGAGGCGCCAGCCCGTCCCGCCGGTGGTGGCCTTCGGGTTTGGCAAGAGCGGGAGCAGGATGCGGTCGTTGGAGACCCACACCGGGCGCTCGCCGGGAACCTCGGTGGGGACTGTCTCGACCGTCGTCTTTTGGGCGTCGAGCAGGTGGCCGCCCGACGAGAGCTGGAAGTAAAGCTGCTCGCCGTTGGGCGACCAGGCGATGTGCGCGAACTGGTTCGAGCCGCACTCGTCGAACGCCAGCTGGAGGTTGTGCTTGACGGAGAGGAACTCGATCTCCCGTGGATCGCAGTCCGTATAGGCCTTTTCGATGTCCTCGGAGAGGCGGGAAGAGCCGTAGAGGTCGTCCCGCTCACAGGCGGGAAGCGCCAGGGCGAGGACGAGGGACCAGCGCATCATGGGGCGACCTCCGGCGATGGACGGGCAGCAGCGCGAGGCTAACCAGCAGCAGGCCGATGGGCGCGCCGGGGGCGGATGCACAGGATGTGACCGGCGCCCGGTGGTCGGACGCCGAGGGGGTGGCGACGGTTCCCGCCGGCGGGACGCTCGGCTGTGTGCGGTCCGTCAAGGCTTCGCCGCGGAGGTCTGCGACCGCGAGCCAGCGCCCCCGCGACCAGACGAGGAGGTCCACCGGATCGGCGAGTCCCTCCAGCGCTGCGCCGTCGAGGCGGAGGCCGGTGTCGCTGGACGCGCGCACGGCCAGCCGCACCGGAAGCCGGGTGTCTCCGCCCAACGCCCATGCGGCGGTGCCGCGGCCGAAGCCGGTACCGTCGATCTCGATGAGCCCCTCCGCTGCCCGCCACTCGGCCGCGCCGATCCGCACCAGGCCATCGGCCTCTCCGATGAGCAGCGCCCGCGGCGCCCGCCGCCCGTCCGGCCAGATCAGGTCCCACGCGCCCGGCGCGAGCTGTGCCAACGGGGCCACCCACGCACCGCGGGCCCCCGCCGACACCGTCGCCCCCGGGTGCCCCGCGCGCTCCAGTCGCATCCCCGCCGCGCCCCCCTCGACGCGAAAATGCGCGTCTCCTCCGCGCGAAAGCAGGGCAGGGGAGGGCCGCGGGCCCGCCGAGGGCGCGCCGACCCACACGCCATCCCCCGCCGCTTCGGCCGCCGCCCCGTCGACCCAGACGCGCTCGACCGTGGGCGCGAAAGGCCGGAAAAACGTGCCGGAGAAGGCGGTCCACGCGCGGTCCCCGCCGCTGAGGCGCACGGCCGCGGGGGCTGCCTCTCCCGCCGGGCCGACGACGCGCACGACGGGCCCGGGGGCGTCGAGGACGGCCAAGATGGCCTCCACGTGGGCGTTGACCAGGGGCCACGCTTCCACCAACGGCGGCGCCTTGTCGCTGGACACCTCCAGCGTGAAGTCGGCGACGCCCCACGCGCCGTAGGACCAGTCGTTGCAGTCGCCCCGCGTGGGATACCACCACGCCCCCTGCGTCACCCAGAACGTCGGATCTCCGAGGGCGGACTGGTATGCAGCCGCGAACGCCTCGAACTCGGTGGCGCCCGCGGGCGGGGCGTCGGTCCAGTTCCACGGCCAGCCCAGGTTTTCGGCGCCGGCGTGCACCGTCACGCCCACGGTCGCCCCGACGCGGTCTGCCAGCGCCCGGACGGCCCGCGCTTCTGGGGTGGACCACGGCGTGGGCCCGGCGCCGACCTGCGCGGCCGACCAGTTGTGACCGTGGTCCCGGTTGATGTCGATGCCGGATGCGTTTTCGCGCGTGTCGTCCCGCAACCCGTCCGGGTTGAGGGCCGGCACCACCACCACCCGCGTGTCGGGCGGGAGCGCTCCGGGCACCCCGAGGGCCGCGGCCAGCTCGAGCACGACCAGGGTGGACACCGGCTCGTCGCCGTGGGTGCCGCCAATGACCCGCCAGGTGCGGAGGGCGTCCTCTGGCCCGATGGCCCACGCGAGCAGCTCTTCCCCGCGCGCCGAAGGCCCCAGCTCGATGACCGCCCCGGCGCCCCGGGCCTCCAGACCGAGCAGCGCGTCTCGCACGGCATCCGGGCCCGGGTAGCCGGCAGCGCGGGGCGGCGGCGGACCGGCAGCCTCCCATTGCACACCGGCGCGGGCCAGCGAGGCGCGGCTCCGCGCATCCACGCCCAACAGAAGCGTGTCACCCTCGACGGCCAGCAGCGCGGCCCCGGCACCGGCGGCCGCGTCCGCGGCGGTTGCGGCCACGCGGATCCGCTCCGCCGCCATGGCGCTGGCGAGCGCCCCCGCGATGAGCCAACCGGCCATGCCGGGGGCCTACTGGGGGGCGTCTTCGGCGGCGTCGGCGATCATCCAGCCGTCTCCCGCGTCGGGGGCGTCGAGCGGCGCGTCGAGCAAGGCCAGCCAGCGGCCCCGGGCCTCCGCGAAGCCCGCCGCGTCGCGCACCGACTCTCCGCCGCCGGGGAGGTCCACCGTCATCGGGTTGACGATGCGGTTCCCCACCCAGAACTGGTAGTGGAGGTGGGGACCGGTGGCGAGGCCGGTGCTGCCGACGTAGCCGACGACCTGCCCTTGCTTCACCTTCTGGCCGCGCTTCACGGCGATGCGCGACAGGTGGCTGTAGCTCGTGGCGTAGGGCCCCGCGTGGTCCAGCTTCACGAAGCGGCCGGGCCCGCCGGCGGGCCCGGCCTCTTGCACGGTGCCGTCCCCCACGGCGTAAATCGGGGTGCCCTCGGGCGCGCCGAAGTCCACGCCGAGGTGCGGCCGAGACCGTTTCAGCACCGGGTGGAAGCGCGCCCGAGAAAATCCGCTCGTCACCCGTGAAAACTTGAGCGGCGACCGGAGGAAGGGCTTTTTGCGCGCCTGGCCGTCGGCGTCGAAGTAGGCCGGGTCACCGTCGGCGTCGACATAGCGAATGGCCACCAGGGTCTTTTTGCCGTTCTCCAGGCGCACCGCGACCGGGGCCGCAAGCCGGGCCAAGGTGCCGTCGCTCCACAGCTCATCGACCACCATGCGCACCTTGGCGCCCGGACGGATCTCGGTGTTGAAGTCGATGTCGAAGCGGAACACCTCGGAGAGCGACACGATGTCGGCGGGCGCGAGCCCAGCGTCGATGGCGGACTCCCACAGGGACCCGCGCACCTCGAACTCGCGGACGCCCTGCCGGGTCTCGTAGACCGCCTCGTCCACCCGGGCGGACCATGTGCCGTCGGGGCCGAGCTCCGCGATGAGCGTGCGGTCCATGTCGATGCGGTAGCGCACCGCGGACGCGGCGTCGGACCCCGCCGCATAGTGGAAGGCGAGCTCTTTGCCCGCCCGGATGCGCGTGAGGTCGTGCAGAGGCGTGGTGGCCTCCAGCAAGGCCGTCGCGTCCACGCCGTAGCGCGGGAGGATGCGCGACAGCGTCTCGCCCGACGCGATGAAGTGGGTCACGTCCCGCGGGCCCGCGTTGGCCGGAGGTTCGGCCTCGGGGGCAGCATCCAACAGCGCGGCGGGGGAGGGACCGTCGACCGCGCCACCCGGGGCGATGTCTGGGGGGGCCGCAGGCGGAGGATGGAACTGGGCGATGGCGGCGGTGAGGCCGAGCAGCGAGACGGCGAGCAGGGCCGTCACGACCGTACGGGCGGTGTTCATGGGCGACCGCGGGGGAGAGGAGGGGAGGGGACGAGGCGGGAAGCGGGGCGTGGCGGGGAGCCGCGCGCGGGGGGCATCAAGCGAGGAGGAAGAAGAGCCCGATGCCGAAGACGATGAGGCCGAGGAGGCCGCCGGCCAGGAGGCCGATCAGCGCGGGACCGAGGAGAGGCCGCGCTGCCGAGGGATTTTGCCCCGCTGCGGGTGGCCTGTCACGCGGGGGGCGCGCCGCGGGAGGCGGCGGCGGCGGCGCGGCAGGGGCAGACGGCACGTTGGATGCCGAGATTGCGGCATGCGCGGGCGGTGCGTGCGCGGGCGGTGCGTGCGCGGGCGGTGCGTGCGCGGGCGGTGCGGGTGCCGGTGGGTGCGACGCCGGGGCCGGGGCGCGGG
>JBEIVK010001011.1:0-1502 GCA_040373935.1 Alphaproteobacteria bacterium | reverse complement strand
GCTGGGCGTGGGGGTCGGCGCAGGCGGGATGGCCGAAGCGGCGCCCAAGGCCGCGGCGGGCGCCAGCGGTGCGCCCGTGGGCTTGGTGGACCCTGCGGATCGCCACGGCACGGTTGCCTTGCGCCTGGGCCGCTTGGACGTGCAAGACCCGAACATCAACAAGGTCGCCGAGCAGGCGGGCAAGGAGGTGCTCTGGCTCGATGTCGGCCCGCGCATCACCCGCTACGGCGAGCTCACGGCCGGGCTCGGTTGGTTCCAAGAGCTCGGCTACCTCGTCGACGAGAACGGCGCGCCGACGGCGGACCGCCAGATGCTCACCGCCCTGCCGATGTCACTGAACGCGGGGCTGCGCCTCGACTTCGTGGACGAACAGCCGATCGTGCCCTTCGGCGGCGCAGGCTTGGACATGTGGGCCTGGCGGGAGAACTGGCAGGGGCCTGGCGACACCAAGATGAGCCAGCGCATCGGCGGGTGGAAGACCGGCTGGCACTGGCAGGTCGGCGGGGCATTCCTGCTGGACCGCCTGGACCGCTCGCGCGCGAGCCGCCTCCAGGCGCGTTCCGGCATCGACGACACCTGGGCCACCGTGGAGTACCGGGAGCAGGAGGTCGGGGCCGAGGGCCTCGTCTTCTCGGGGAGCTGGGTCGGCTTCGGGCTGCGCGTCGACTACTGATGCCCGTCTACCGCCTGGACCTCGCCTGGCGGGGCGACGGCTTCGCGGGCTGGCAGGTTCAGCCCGGCCAGCCGACGGTGCAGGGCGCCATCGAGCAGGCGCTGTCCCGTGTGTGTGGGGGCGCGCCGGCGAGCGTTCGCGCCGCGGGGCGCACCGACGCAGGGGTGCACGCGGCCCACCAGGTCGCGGCGGCCGAGGTCGCCGTGGCGCGCCCTGTGGAGGCGCTCCACCGCGGGCTGCTCGCCCTCCTCCCGCCGGCCGTGTCCGTGCTCGACGTCCAGGTCGCCCCCGAGGACTTCGACCCTCGCGCCTGGTCCCTCGAGAAGCACTACCGCTACCGCATCTTGACCCGTCGGCCCCGCTGCCCGTTCCGCGACGGGCTGGTGCTTCACCATCCGCACCGCATCGATGTCGAACGCATGGCGCGTGCGGCCCAGGATGCTGTCGGTCGCCATGACTTCAGCGCATTCCGGGCGGTCGGCTGTGGCGCGGCCCATGCGGTGCGGACCATCGTGGCGGCGCAGGTGTCCGCCGCCGGCGACGAGGTGCACATCGACGTCCATGGGAACGGCTTCTTGCGCCACCAGGTCCGCATCCTTGCGGGGACCTTGCTGGAGGTGGGCGAGGGGCGCCGTGGAGTGGACGCCGTGCAGCAGGCCCTCCACGCGCGGGTCCGCGCCGCAGCGGGGCCGACGGCCCCAGCCCACGGGCTCTGGCTGATGCGCGCCGCGGTGGGGGCGGGCCCTCGCGCCGGCGCGCGCCCGCGCACGGACGAGCCCCCCGACGACGACGGGTGAGGCCCCCTCGGGGGCGCCAGCGCGCCACGCGT
>JBEIVK010000653.1:0-2669 GCA_040373935.1 Alphaproteobacteria bacterium | reverse complement strand
GGCCTCTACGCTGCGTTGGGGGTTTTGGCCGCGGTCGCGGGGGGGGACGGACAGCGGGTTGTGCCGCTGCCGGTGGGGGGGTGGGCGCGCGGGCCGGCCGCCCAACGCAGCGTCCGCCACGCGGGCCCGCGCTTCGACCCAGCGGCCCTGCCGACGGTGCAGGCCGCGGCCGCCGCCGGGCTGCGGCTGGTGGTGCGGTGGTCGGGCACGGAACCTCTGCTGCGGGTGCTGGTGGAGGGCCCGGCCGAGGCCCACCCGCAGGACTGGGCGGCGCGCATCGCCGCCGACGCCGCGGCGTACCGCGCATGATGCCGGTGTGCCGGGCCGCCACGGCGCGCGCCGTGGACGCCCATCTCATCGACGTCCTCGGGCTGCCCGGCCGGGCGCTCATGGAGCTCGCGGGGGCCGGCGCCGATGCCGCTCTGGCCGCGCGCTGGCCCGACTCGCCCGTGACGGTGCTCTGCGGGCCGGGCAACAACGGCGGGGACGGCGCGGTCCTGGCCCGGTGGGCGGCCGGGCGCGGCGTCCCGGTGCGGGTCGGCTGGGCGCGCCCCCCCGAGACGCCGGACGCGCGGGCCAACGCCGCGTTGCTGCGGGCGGTCGGCGTGTGGGAAGGCAGCGTCGAGGACGCCTTGGCCGGTCACGGGGTCGTCGTCGACGCGCTGCTCGGCACCGGCCAGGTGGCGGCGCCCCGTGGGCCCGTCGCGGCAGCGGTGGGGGCGGCGCGGGAGGCGCGCGCGGGAGGGCGCCCGGTCGTCGCCCTCGACTTGCCGACGGGCCTCTGCGCAGACACAGGGCAGCCCTTGGGCGGGCCCCTGCAGGTGGTGGAGGCAGACCTGACGCTCGCCTTCGGCACCTGGAAGCCCGCCCATCTGCTGCCGCCGGGCCGCTTCCTCTGCGGCGAGGCGGCGCTGGTGTCGATCGGCGCCGCCGCCGCGTGGGGAAGCGGAGGGCCCCGGCCGGACGGGCACCGCATCGACGCGGCGGACGTCGCGGCGTGGGTCCCGCGGGTGGCGCCCGCAGCCGCCAAGTGGGACCGCGGGCATGTGGCGGTGCGCGCCGAGGGCGGCGCCGGCGTGCTCGCGGCCCGGGGCGCCTTCGCGGCCGGGGCAGGGCTCGTCACGCTCTTGGCAGACCCGGCGCGGTGGTCGGCCCTGCACGGCCTTCCGCCCGAGGTCATCCTCGCGCCCCCCGAAGCCCTGGACGCGTCTCGGCACGACGTCCTCGTGCTGGGGCCGGGGCTCGGCCGGCGTCCCGCAGACGCTGCCGAGGCGCTGCGGGCATGGGCGGGCTTCCCGGGGCCGCTCGTGGCCGACGCCGACGCCCTGAGCGCCCTCGCCGACGCCGGCTCTCCCCCGCCCGCGGGCGGCGTGCGCGTCCTCACGCCCCACGTCGCCGAGGCCGCGCGCCTGCTCGGCGTCGGCCGCGCCGCGGTCGAGGCAGACCGCCTCGGCGCGGTGGACGCCCTCGCCGCATGGGGCGTGCCTCTGCTCAAGGGCCCGGGCTCCATCGTCGGCGGCGGCCCGCCCTGGTTCGTCACGGCCGGCGGGCCCGCGCTCGCCACCGCGGGGACGGGAGATGTGCTGGCCGGCATGGCCGGCGCGCTGCTCGCCGCGGGCCTGGCGCCCCGCGAGGCCCTCGCCGCGGCCGCTTTCCTCCACGGGCAGGCCGGCGAGCGCATGCCGGCGGGGGGCACCGCGTCAGACCTGCTCCACGCCCTCCGCGCGCGCTGACCCCACAGCCCTCAGCCCGAGGGCCGCTCGGACCGGCCGCGGATGCCCTCCATCATCTGCCGGGCGCTCTGCTCGGCGAGGCGCTTGCGGAGCGCGTCGGGCGTGGCGCCGCCGCCTTCGCTCAGCGTGCGGTAGACCATCCGACTCCCGCCCCGGTGCGCATAGACCTGGTAGGACCCGGTGCTCGACGCGATGGTGTTTTCTTTGCGGGTGTCCAGCCGGTACACACACCAGCCGGCGTCGAGGTCGAACTCATAAAGGATGTGG
The DNA here is from genome assembly GCA_040373935.1 of Alphaproteobacteria bacterium. Lineage (GTDB taxonomy): Bacteria > Myxococcota_A > UBA796 > UBA796 > UBA2385 > JBEIVK01. The sequence continues at coordinate 669 of JBEIVK010000653.1, read as the reverse complement.
AAGGTGATGGTGAGGAAGCCCAGGCCGCCCACCCAGCGCGCGCCCACACGCCCCGGCGCCTTCTCATAGACGTCCACCGACTGCATCCCGCTGATCTCCCGAATGCGCGGCGGCAAATCCATCACCGCGCCCATCACGGCTTGGGCGGGGCGGCGATGTCGAGGATGGCGACCGTCTCCTTGCCCGGCCCGCCGTAGCGCACCACCACCTGTCGCGCGGCGAGCGCGCCGTCTTCGGCGGCCGACGTGGCGATCGGCGCGGGGGGTGTCGGGAGCGCCAGCGCGGGACCGCCGAGAAGGAGCCCCACCACCACGCCGACCGCCAGCGCCGTTGACCGCATGGTCTCCCCCATCTTGCACCCCACGCGCGGGACCTATCGCTCTCGCGTTTCGGCGGCAGACCCGGGAGCGGCCCGAGATCGTCCGTCGCCACAAGAGCGGTGCACCGCCGCGGGTTACGGCCGCCGTCCCCGCCGCGCCTCCCCCGCGCGCACCGCCCCAAGGGCCGCCGATGCTCCGTCCCCTGCTCCTCCTCCTCGCGGCCACCGCCACCGCCCCGCCGGCCCGCGCCCTCGCCCCGCCGGCCCCCGGCGATGAGCTCGTGATGCTCGGCCCGGCCTTCCTGGAGCCCGTGCTGCCCCTCGACGACGCGACGGCGGCCGCGCTGGCC
>JBEIVK010000499.1:0-3509 GCA_040373935.1 Alphaproteobacteria bacterium | reverse complement strand
GTGCAAGCGGCATCGCCGCGCCGCACGGAGCGGCCCCGCCGCGACCCCCCGGAAGCACGCGGTGCCGGGGCGACGCCCCGGCAGGCGCCCCCCATCCGGCTCAGCCCGAAGCGCCGGCCGCGCGGAGGCGCGCATCCACCCAATCGGCGGTTGCCTCGATGGAGAGGACCTTGTCGCGGGCCCGCGGCCCGGCGTCGAGGCGAACGGCCGCCCGGGGCAAGCCCAGCAGAGTGCGCGCGACAAAGCGCAGCAAGGCGTCATTTGCGGCCCCATCCACCGCCCGCGCCGCCACCCGCACGCGCAAACGGCCGCCGTGAACCCCGTCGAGGGCGTCGACGGGCGCGCCGGGGCGGACGCGCAGGGCCCAGCGGCACCGGGGGCCATCCGCCGAGAGGCCAGGGAGAAGCGTCATGAAGGAGCAAGGCCGGGGCGCATGCGCGCGCGGGCCACCGAGACCAGCGTGACCACGAGCCAAATCCACGGCGCCCCGTGAAGAAGGAGGTCAAACCAGTCCATCGGCGCCATGCCGACCGCCCCTCCGGCCACCCATCGGAGCTTGCCGGGGAGATGGGGCTCCGGGAGCACGGGGGCGAGGCCGAGCGTGAGGCTCAGGACGAGGGGGCCAAGCAGGCGGGCGAAAGAGGCGTCTTCCGAAGGCGAGGCGGACATGGACCCTCTCTCGTCACCAGGGGGCGCGCGGGGAGTGATCCCGATCAGGGTTCAGCAGGAGCGCGCGGCTAGTCTGGGTCACAGGCGCCATCGCAGGGGTGGAGCGCCTCGCCGCGCGCGAGCCAGGCGCCGAGCTGCTCCAGCGCGGCCGGATGCGAGAACGGCAGTCCGTGGGGGCCAATCTCGCCGGCGACGAGCGTGCCGGGGGCCGGCTCTTCGTCTCCCCAGTCGTACTCGGTGATGAGCGAGGCGCCGTCCGGCAAGGTGGACACCACGGGCACGCCGTCGATGAGGCGCGCCGGGGGGTCGAAGGTGGAGGCGCCGACGGCGCGCGCCATCACCTGCGCGCCAAGGGTGGTGACCGAGCGGTCCCCCACCGCCGCCTGGATGAGCACGCGCTTGTCCGTGGGGACCGAGCCGTCGATGGGGTTGCCGGTGATGTGGTGCGCCCAACCGGCGCTCTCGCTCGGGTCCCACACCATCTGGGTGAGCGCGAGGATGAGGGTGATGTCTGCCGGGTCGTCGAACTTCGACTTCAACAAGAGGAAGAAGGGCTCGAAGTTCGCGGCGCGGGTGAGGAGCAGATTGAAGGGGGTGCCCGGCACGGAGAAGGCCGCGCGCGACACGAACGGCGACATCGCCACCTGGGCGCCGCCGAGCACCCCTCCCTGGCTGAGCCCATAAAAATGCACGGCCGATGGGTCCACCAGCGAGGTGCCGCCCTGGGAGAGCGCCGGGTCTGCTGCGAGGCCCGTGGTGAGGAGCTGCGCCGCGAGCAGGAACTCGACGTGCCCTTGGTGCAGGCGGTCCGGGACCATCACGAAATCCGACGGGTCCTGGACCATCACGAGGGTGATGGCCTGCACGTCTTCGCGCTTCATGCCCGTCCACGACACCGCGAAGGGGATGAAGCCGTGCGCCTCGGCGAGGGCGTCGATGGGGCCGCTGGCGACATCGGTGTACTGCCCGAACAGCCCGTGGCCGAACTGCAGGGGCACCCCCGGCCTGCCGCCCGCGAGCACCGAACACGGCACGCGCACCTGAAAAGGGACCTCCGCCGTGCCGCTCGCCTCGGGCAGCCCATCGGGGCCCCGCCGCAGCAGGCTGTCCGGCCCGGGGACCCAGGTCTCCAGGTAGAGCGGCGCCGTGAAGGTGCCCTCGATGACCCGGCCGATGGGCTCTCCGCCCGCGCACGCGCGGTCTTCGACGGACGTGAGCGTGTACGCCGGCCCGACCCCGGCCGTGGCCGCCAGCGCCTCGTCGCGCATGTGCAGCAGCGGGCCCATCGTGCCCTCTGCGCTCGCCGTCACGTAGTCCCACGCGAGCTGCAAGCTGTCGCGCGCGATGCCCTGCGCCTCCAACAGCGGGAAGATCTCCGCTTCATAGAGGGCGCGCTGGGACTCCAGGTCCCCATCCCGGGTGGGCCGCCCGTCCCGCAGCGCCGCGAACCCCGCCGGCGCCTCCACGGGCGCCCCGCCCTCCCCGACGAGCCCGCGCACGGCGACCACGATGCGCCGGCCATACGGCAGCGGCACCGCCGGCCGCAGGTAGACCAAGGCGCGCGAAGGGTCCGCGGCCACCGGGTCTCGCTCAACGAAATGGGGGTAGCGCTCGCCCGTTTCGGCGTCGAGCAGGACGGTCCCGTGCGACGGGTCCAGGCTGGCGTAAGGGGCCCACGGTCCCGCGAGGCCGTCGAGGCGCGCGCCCGCCAGGTGGAACAGGGCCGGACCGAGGATGGGAAAGCCGTCCTTTTCGTTCCAGCGAGACGGGTCCATTTGCACCCCGTCGATGTTCTGCGGCAGCGTCTCCGCCCCGAACCGCACGCGCAGGCCCGTCGGCGTATCCACCCCCTCCTCCAGGTAGAAACGAGAGGGGAAGGGCAACATGCAGTGGGAGGGCTCCACCGGGTTGCAGACCCCCGTGGCGGCGGACACCCCTCCGCCGGTGTCGTCGCCCGCGGGGCCTTTGTCGCCCCGACACGCGGTGGCACCAAGCACCATGACGAGGGAAACCGTGGACCACGAGACCGCAGAGAGGGGGGCGCGCATGCCCCCAGGGTAGCCCACCGCGGCGCGATCGGCAGGGCCTGCCACGGCGGGGCGGCTGCCCGGCCGAGGCGGCCGGGCACCGCGTGTCCTCCGGGGTCGCGGCGCCGCCGCTCCGTGCGGGGCGGCGCCCCGCACCGGCCCGTGACGGGCCGCCCTCCGGCCCCGCTGCCGCGGTGGCCCCGCCGTCCGGGCCCGGCGCGCACCTGGAGGGCAACCTCGCGGCCCCGCCGCTGCGACGACCCCCCGGCGACATGGACACGGGGCACCGCGCGAGCGCCCCAACGCTGGGATCTCCCTCCACCGTCGTCCAGCGCATCGCCGGCCGCTGGTGGGCGGCGCCCGCCCCCGGACCGATGGCCGGGAGCGGGCGACCGCGCGCATCAATCCTCGAGGACCTCACGGGCGGTGCGCGCGACGCTGCGCATCGCCCGCGCCCCGGAGACCGACACCGGCCCGGAGAGCGCGTCCGCGGCCTGCTCCCGCACGGGGAGCAGCACGGCCTGGAGCCGGCGAAGGCCCTTGTCGTCCACGCCCGTCTTGGAGATGGCGCTGCGCAAGACCACCAGGGTGGCGCGAAGCTTCTTGACCGCCTTGCGCGCCTTGCGGACCGGGCCCGCCTGGCTCGCGGCCTTGAGGTGCGCCCGCACCTGGCGAAGCGCGACGATGGCCTCGTCCAGCGCCGTGCGGGCGACGAAGTCCCGCTCCGCCGCGGCGGTCTCTTCGACGGGGGTGGGGGCGGGGGCCGCCTCCACGGCCGCGACCGCCGCGACCGCGCGGGCGCGGGGGGTGCGC
>JBEIVK010000369.1:0-4439 GCA_040373935.1 Alphaproteobacteria bacterium | reverse complement strand
GCCGCGCGAGCCGGAGGTGATCGCGCGCCCGGCCCGCCGCCGCCCACCGGGCGGGGACCCGCCGTCCGAGGACTGAGCGCCGTCAGCCCGCGCAGCCGCATCCACCCGCAAAGTCGCCCTTGCGGGCAGCAGCCCAGCCGGAGGCCCCTTCGCGCCCGACCAGCGCGGCGAGGCCGAGGGTGGCGACGGCGTCGGCCCACGCGGCACCCGGAGCCACCGCCGCGACGGCGGACCCGGCGAGCAGCACCGCAGAGAGGGAGAGGCAGGCCCGGGCGCAGGCGGCGTCCATGCGGAGGGTGGCGCTGTCGAGCGCCGCCGCTGCGGCGACCTTGGCCCGCCACAAGAAGCCCATGAAGCCGAGGCTGATGGCGCTGATGACGATGCCGGGCACGGTGCTCGCGGGATGCGCGCCGGCCGCGAGCTGCGCCAGGGCGCCGGCGGCCATGCTGGCGGCGAGGACCAGAAAGAGCGCACTTTGGACCTGCGTGGCCCTCCGTTCGACCTGGCGGCGCGTGGTGGCGCAGCCGGCGGCGGCTGGCCCAAGGGCCCAGAGCACCACCGCGGCGGAGCCCACCTCCACGGCTGCATCGACGCCGAAGCCGAACAGGGCGAGGGACTCCTCCGCGGCGCCGAACCCGATGGAGACACCGCTCTCGATGACGTTCCAGGCGATGGTGGCGAGGGCGAGCCAACGGGCCCGGCGCGGCCAGCGCAGGTCGGCGGGGGCAGGGGCCGCGGGGATGGCAGACATGCGCGCTCCGGGCGTCAGGCAGAGTCCTGCCCGCTTGCGGGCGCGCTGTCGAGGTCCTGCAAGCGGCCACAGGGACGAGAGGAAGGGGGCGTAGCGGGGGAAACCTTGGTTTCCCCTGCCCCCCATGCATCGACCCGGGCAGAGGCCGACCGGTGCTCCCGCGCGTTCACCGCACCGAGGCGTTGTTGCCGGAGCGGTTCTTCGGGACGAGGCCGACCAGCGCGTCGGCGAGGCGGCGAAGCAGGGCCCCGCCGAGGATGGCGTCGGCCGGGCGGCTCCGGCCGCTCGGCGCGGGCCCGAGCACGGGACGGAGCAGGGCGCGCAGGGCGGCGCGCGGGCCCATCAGGCGGGCTCGGTGCGGCCGAGCAGGCGGAGGCTCTCGGCCCAGAGGCGCTCGGCGGCGGCGTCGTCGGTGGCGTGGGCGCGCGGCTGGGTCTCCTTGCAGCGGGCGAAGTAGCGGCCGGTGACGCCGCCCACGGAGGGATCGCTCGCGAGGAAGACCGTGGTGCGGGCGCCGCGGGCCGGCGAGATGAGGAAGGGGGCGCCGAGCGCGACGAGGCGGCCGACCCAGCCATCGTTGTTGCGGCCGAAGCCGGTGGCGACGACGCCCGGGTGGAGGCTGTTGGCGCTGATGGCGGTGCCGGTGAGGCGGCGGGCCAGCGCGCGCGTGAACAGGATGTTCATGAGCTTGGACGTGCCATAGACCGACCACCCGTTGTAGCCGCGGGCGGACTGCAAGTCGTCCCAGTCGATCTTGCCCATGCGGTGTGCGTCGCTGGCGACCACGACCACGCGGGCGGCGGGGGCGGCGCGCAGCAGCGGCAGGAGGCCGAGGGTGGTCTCCATGTAGCCGAGGTGGTTGACGCCGAAGGTCATCTCGAAGCCATCGGCGGTGGTGCTGCGCTCCATGTGCATGGCGCCGGCGTTGTTGACCAGGACGTCGAGGGCCGGGAAGCGGGTGGCGGCCTCGGCGCAGGCGGCCTGGATGCTGGCGAGGCTCGCCATGTCGGCGAGCAGCGTGTGGACCTGCGCGCCCGGAGCGGCGACGCTGGCGACCTCGGCGGCGGCGGCCTTGGCTTTGTCGGCCGAGCGACCCACCAGCACGAGGTGGGCGCCCTCGGCGGCGAGGGCGCGGGCGGCCCACAGGCCGATGCCCGAGGTGGCGCCGGTGACGAGGACGGTTTTTCCGCGGATGGGTCCGATGGCGCCGACGGTCATGGGCGGCCTCCTGCGGTCAGGGCCGTATCCCGGCGTCGCCGGGGTGGATCGACCCGGCGGCCCGGATACAGGGGCGCATGTCCGCGTCGGCGTTCGACCGCCTCCCGTCGCACCTCGTGCCCATGCCCCGGGTCGTCTGGGTCTGGGGCACAGCCGCGCACCTCGTGGCGTTGGCAGGCTATGTCACCGCGGTCGGGGTGGCCCTGTTCGCCGGCGAGGCGCCGGGCCTCGCGCTGCTGCTGCCCTTGTGCGCGGTGGGCCTGTTCGTCGGGGGGCTGACGGCCGGGCCCACGCTCCGGCGCGCCCGCGCGTTGGTGGCCTACCTGCGGGCGCGGCCGGCCCTCGCCGCGGCGGCGCGGGCCTTCGACGAGGGGCAGGCGGCCGAGGCGGAAGCGGCCTGGGAGGCGCACGCCGCTGCGCTCGCGCCGCTGGGCGGGGTGCACGCCGTCCTCGTCTACAACACGGCATGCGCCTGCCTTCACCGGGGAGACTTCGCGGCAGCGCGGGCCCGCCTGGACGCGTTGGAGGGCCTCGGCTGGGCGGCGCCGCAGTGGTTTCGTCCGCTGCGCGGCCGCATCTTCCACTTGCGGGCCAGCACCGAGCTGCTGGACGGGCGTCCGAGTCGGGCCCGGCCCGCGTTGGACGCCGCCCTGGATGCGTGTCCGCCGCGGGTGCGCGCGCGCTTGTGCCTCGCCCAGGCCAAGCTCGCGCTGCGCGAGGGCGACCCGGCGGCCGCCCTGGAGCGCCTGGACACCGTCGCGCCCTCCCTCGCCGGGCACCACGCCCTCCGCGTCGCGGCGGTGCTGCGCGCGGCGGCGCTGCGGCAGCAGGGCGCGTCGGAGGCGGTCGTCGTGGCCGCCCTGGAGCCGGCCCTCTCCGCGCCGGCGGGCAGCCTCACCTACCTGGGGCGCCGCTGGCCGGATCTCGTGCCGCTGCTCGTCCGCGTCGAGGCCCCCGGCGTGGCCGAGGCCTGAGCTTTTGCCGCGGGGAGGCCGTGGGCGCCGTCGCCGCGGCCCGTCCGCCGGTCTCGCGCCGCGGGCGCGGCGTCCAGGGGAAGCGCTCAGTCCTTGCCCACCGGCGCGGCGGCGTCGAGGGCCGCGGCCCAGAACGGCGAGCGTTGGGCGAGAAGCTCCACGTAGCCGCGCACATCGGCTTGCGCCTGGGCCCCCAGCGCGGCGAAGGGCACGACGGCCGCGGGCGGCACGAAGCGGAACGTGAAGTTGACCCGGCGCGTCGAGAACCCCGGGATCGCCGGCGGAAGGGCGACCCCGCCCTTGCGCTCGACCCGCGGCACCCGATGGAACGCGCGGTCCTTCCAGCGCGGCCCGGCGAAGACCTGCAGCAGCCCGTCCTCCAGCCACAGGTTGCGCAGGGCCTGGCCCCGCTTGTCGACAAACTGGAAAAAGGCCCGCTCGCCCAGGGACACACTCGCGACGGGCCCCGGCTCGAAGTCCCGGTGGTCCCCCACCCGCGCCGTGTCCACCCGCCGCCCGCCGACCTCGGTGTCCCCGTAGAAGTTGACGAGGCAGGTGTTGAGCGTCCAGCCGCGCGGGACCATCGACGGCGGGAGCTGCGCGTGCACCTGCGCCTCCACCCGCTCCACCCAGTCGCGCAGCACGGGCGGGAAGGGCTCGGCCGCGACGCAGCGGTCCCGCACGCCCAGCGGCGGATGATAGTAGTCCAAGCACGCGAACTGCCAGTTGCCGAGCCAGTACACCGGACGCAGCAGCGGGCGCTGCACCTCGCCCGGCGGGAGCGGGCGCACCGTCGAAAAACGCTGCTCCCAAAGCGGCTCCAGCGTGCCCAGCCAGCCAAGCACGGCCGCGCGCTCCGCCGGGCCCACGAAGCCCGGCACCATCAGCAGTCCCTCGTCGCCTTGCGCATCCACGCCGCGCGGCTACTCGGTCCGCGGCGCTGCATCAACCCGCCGCCCGGAGGCCCGATGAACGACGCCGACTGGCTCAAGAAGTTTCGGCGTGGTCGAAATGGCGGTTGTACGATGGTTCTGCTCGCGGCTGGGCTCGGCTCCATCGGCCTCGGCGCCGGCTTGCGCTGGCTCACGCTTTCGGCGATCTGACAGGGGAGACAGGGGAAACCTACGGTTTCCCCCGTAACGCCCCCTTCCCTGCCCGCCCGCGCGCCCGCACCGCCGCGCGTGGCGCCTGACAAGTGGCCGCCGCCCGGCTACTTGCCGAAGCGAGTCGCCGCCGGGCGCGGGGGAGTGATGGGCGAGGTGTTGGCCGGTCTGTTCGCCATCTTCCTCGGGGCGCTGGCCGTGTCGGTGCCCGTCGTCAGCCTCGTGCTCGGGGTGCTCGGCTGGCAGCGCGGCCGGCGTGTGGATGCGCGCCTCGCCGACGCCGAGGACACGATCCGTCTGCTGCACGCCCGGTTGGCGGCGCTGGAGGGCGGAGCCGACCGGCCGGCGGCGGCGGGCCGCGCCGTGGCGGAGGTGGCGGGACGCGTCGCGGCG
>JBEIVK010000936.1:0-1677 GCA_040373935.1 Alphaproteobacteria bacterium | reverse complement strand
GGCCCACCGGCTGCGTCTGGCTGCCCACCCAAGCCGTGTCCCGGGGCGGCTCCGCGCCGTCCACCGGGCGTTCGACCCCGTGACCGCCGGCCGCGTACTCCCACTCCGCCTCTGTCGGCAGGCGGTAGCCCGGCGAGCTCCGGTCCCACACGACCGCGCGCTCGCCGTGCTTTGCATCCGCGGCGCCCGTGAAGGTGTAGGCCTCGGGCAGCCCCGCCGCGCGGGAGAGCGCGTTGCAGAACCGAACGGCGTCGTACCAGCTCACCTTCTCGACCGGGCGCCGCCCGTCGGCCGCGGACCGCTCGCCCTGCGGGAAGTGCGAGGGGAAGGCTCCCATGGCCGCGGCGTACTCGTCCTGGGTGATGGGGTAGACGCCGAGCCAGAAGCCCCGGGTGAGCTGGACCGGGTGCTCCGCTTCGTTGTCGTTCTCCTCCCGACCCGGCTCGGTGGGCGGCGAGCCCTGGATGAAGCCGCCGGCGAACAGGCGAACCATCGGCGGCAGGGGAGGGGACGGCGGCGGGGTCAAGGACGGGTCGGACATGGTGCCTCCTTCGGCGCCCATCCCACGCGCCCGCCCGCGCCCGCCGGACCGCTAATCGACGATCGTGAGCCCGTACTGGATCGCCCGCCCGCTGTCCCACCCGTAGAGCTTGCGGTCCGTCGGGTTGTATTGCAGCGAGGTCGTGTAGCCGTAGGGGTTCTGGATGGAGAGGCCCGGGTTGCCGGAGGCGCCCGTCGTGGTGTCGAAGGTGTAGTTGATGGTGGTGGTGCCGCTGGAGTAGCTCCCGGTGGCATAGAGCACGCCGCACACCATGAACGCGTTCCCGACGCCGTTCTTGTTGGCGCTGGAGGTGTTCCAGGTGCCGTCGAGGGTGAAGGTCGCCGGGTCGATGTGGCTCACCACCATGCGCCCGGCGTTGGCGGACGTGGCGTAGATGACCCACAAGCCCAGCTCGTCCACGGCGAAGTCGATGTCGCTGTAGCCGCCCCACTGGTAGGCGTAGGTGTTGCGGTAGCCCGCGCCGCTGAGCGTGAGCGTGGCGACCTGCACGCCGGTGCTCAAGTCCACCTTGGCGATGGTGTTGGTGTTCGACACGTTGTAATAGAAGAAGCCCTCGTAGACGACCGCGCCGGTGCCGTCCCAGCCGCCCGGGATCGAGATGGTGTAGGGCGAGCCGCTGGCCGCGTAGTCGCCCTGGGTGGCCCAGCGCCGGAGCTGCGTGCTCCCCGCGTAGTCCGCCACCTCCCACACGAAGGAGGGCCCGAGTGTGCGCGCCGGGTCCGCCACCCAGGTCGAGTGGAAGGTGCGCCCGCTGAGGACCGTCGTCGGCCCGCCCACGCCCGTGAGGGTGCAGGCGCAGGTGCTGGTGCTGGGGTCGGCGTCGTCGCAGTCGGTGTCGTCGGACACGTAGCCGGGGGGCGCAGAGCACGCCTCGACCGACACGCTCTCGTCGCCGAACCCGTCCCCGTCGGCGTCCCGGAAGAAGGTGGACCCGCCGAGCGCGCCCGGCTCGTCGGTCGCGCCGTCGCAGTCGTCGTCCACGCCGTCGCAGGTCTCGCCGGCGCCGGGGAAGACCGTCCGGTCCAGGTCGTCGCAGTCGGTGCCGACGTAGGCCGCGCCCGGAGGCGCGACGCAGCCGCTGACGAGCGTCGCCGGGTCCCCGTAGCCGTCGCCGT
>JBEIVK010000223.1:0-6186 GCA_040373935.1 Alphaproteobacteria bacterium | reverse complement strand
GGCGGCGGTCGAGGCGGCGCTCGCGGCGCGGCACGGCGCCGATGCCGTCCTGCGCGTGCACCTCGGGGGCCAGCTGGATCCGGGCCGTGGCATCGACGGGGCGCCCACGCCCACCGCCGCCGCCGGCAACCCCTGGATGCTGCGCGGCCTCGCCGCCACCGCTCCCACCGTGATGGCGCTCACCGTGCCGGATCTCGACGCCCTCCGCGCCACGGCGGCGCCGCCACTGCTGCCCTGGGTGAGCGCGCACCTCGCGGGCCCGGGGGTCGAGGCCGCGCGCGTGGTCGAGGTCAACGGTCTGCGCGTCGGGTTCACCGCCATCAGCACGCGCCTCCCCATCGCGGGCGCGGACGGCCTGGGCCCTGAGCCGGTGCGGGCCGCCGAGGCCGTGGTGCAGCGGCTCCGCGGCTCCGCAGACCTCGTCGTCTTGTTGAGCACCGGCGCCCCGGAGCTGGCCCGGGCGGTGGTGCGCGCGGGCGGCGTGGACCTCGTGATCGACGCCGCCCACCACAGCCAGGTCGACGCCCCCTTCTTCGTGGACGGCGCGCTGTGGGTGCGCGCCGCGGACCGCACGGGCCGCCTCGGCGTGCTCGCGCTGGATCTCGCGGGGGGGAAGATCTTGGGCGCCCGCGAGCGGCGCGTGGCCTTGGACGCAGAGGTCGGCGCGGCCTCCCCGCTCGACACCTTGCAGGCCGGGTGGGAGGCCGCCGTGCTCGGCGCCCAAACCGTCCGGGTGTCCAGCCCGCGGTGAGCGGCGCCCGCGGCGGGCGGCCGGTCAGGCGCCGGCGCGGGGGGCGAGCCCGTCCACCTGCAGCAGCATCTGGTGGAGCAGATCCATGAAGCCCGCCGCGTCGGCCTTGAAGCCGGCGAGGTACGCGTCGCGGAAGGACCGCAGCTCCGTCTCCTGCATCCCCGGCCCCACGCGCCCCACGACGAGGCTCCATCCCCACGTGGACCGGGTCCGGGCCGGCTGGTCCAGCAAGACCTCCGGGGATTCGCAGCGGTGGTCGGCGCAGATGCGGGCGTACAGGGCCTCGATCGCCTCGGGCGGCCCCTCGAGGGCCTGCACGAAGACCTGGCCATCCACCAGCAGGCAGCCCGTCACGCCGTCCCGCTGGTTGTTGCGCCGCGAAACCGCGAGGATCGCCTGCAGATCGGTGTCGAGATCGTCGCCGCGGTAGCGCGCGGTGTAGACGAGCAGGCGGAGGGGGACGAGCGGCGTCAGGTCGGTGATGTGCATCATTCGGGCCTCCCCGGGCGCAGCGCGTCGATGGTCGGGTCCAGCCCGGGCGGGACCGCGGCCAGCGCCGAAGGGACGTCGCCGCCCGCGGACTCCGCGGCGGCCGCCGCCCACAGCGCCGCCGTGGTGCGCGCGGTCACGGCCTGGCGGGCCTCGCTCGCCCCTGCCAGCACCTCGTACAGCGGCCGGGCGCGGTCGTCCCCGCGGAGGTGGTGCCGCAGCACCGGCCGGCAGGCGGCCTGGCTCGACGGAGAGAGCGCCGTGTAGACCTCCTCGGTGATGAGGAGCTCGCAGCGCAGGACCCGGCAGTGGTCTTGCACCCGCGCCGCGACGTTGACCGCGGCCGAGACCACGGTGAGGTCGATGCGGGTCGGGTGGCCGACGGCGCCCACCACGGCATCCCCGCGGTGCAGGCCGATGCCGATCTCCAGCGGCGCACCGCCCTCGGCGTCCACCGCGCGCGCGCGGCGCTGCATCTCCACGGCCGCCGTCACTGCGTCCTCCGGCGTGCCGGGGAACAACACCAGCATCCCGTCTCCCAGGTATTTGTCGATCACGCCGTCGTGGGTGCGCACGACGTCGCCGAGCTCGGAGAACAGCCGGTTGAGCAGGCGAAATGCAGGCTGACTGCCGATCTCCAGCGTGCGCGCGGAGAAGGACCGGATGTCCACGAAGCAGACGGTCAGGGTGTGCTCCGCGCAGTCCCCCGGCTGGATGCGGGTCATGTCCTGTGTGCCGACCAGCTCTGTCATTTCGCGGGGTACGAGGCGCTCCATCGCCCGAAACCACGTGACCTGCGCCTCCCACATTTGGCGGTTGCGGAGGGCGAGGGTGACCGCGTGGCAGTACAGCTCGACCAGCTCGCGCTCCCAGGGCACGAGCGCCCCGCCGTCGATCAGCAGGACGGGACGGACCCCGGGCTGGACGTCGAAGGCGTAGATGACCCGGCTGCCGACGAGCAGCGCCTGGCCGGCGTTGAGGGTGCGGGCGGTGACCTCCAGGGTGGGGTCGGGCAAGGCCGCGCCGACGGGCGCCCCGACGTAGGGCGCGTAGACCCCGGTGGCGGCGAGCACGACCGCCGGCCCGGCGCTGGCCGGCCCGAGGCCGGGAGGCGCGAAAAAGAGGAGGCTGCTGCGCCGCGGGAAGAGGAGAGCGGTCACTTGGTCCAGGATCGCGCAGAGGAGATCCTGGATGTTGGGAGCGCCGAAGAGACCCCCCACGGCCAGCAGGGCGCGGCGCAGCCCCTCCCGCTGTTCGCGGATCGTCCGCATGTCCCGCCACGCGCGCACCGCGCCCGTCACGCAGGTCACGAGGCGCCGCGCGGTGGTCTCTGTTTTGGCGAGGTAGTCGTGGATGTCGTAGCCGGCGGTGACCTGGGCCTCCGGCGCGGAGCCCGGCTGGCCGGTGCGCAGCACGAGGCGGATGGCGTCGTCGCCGTGGACCTCGCGCACCCAGCGCACGAGGTCCAGGCCGGCCGTGTCCGTCTCCATGATGACGTCGATGATGGCGGCGGCGGTGTCGGGATGGGACGACAGCCACTCGCGCGCGCTGGCGGCGCTTTCGACGCAGACCAAGTCCACCGGCACGCCGTCCACCTGCAGGCCCCGCAACGCGAGCTGGGTGACGGCGCGGATGTCCGGGTCGTCGTCGACGATCAGGACGGACCAGCGCAGACCGGCTTCGTCGCTGGGGCGGCCGGAGGGCTCGTCGTCGAGCAGGAGGTCGTCGTCGTCAAGCGGTGTGGTCATGAGGGCCTTGGGAAGTCAGCTGCAGCGCATCGGTGGGGTGGGGCAGGCGGAGGGACCAGCGGGCGCCGGCCCCGGGGGCCGTGTCCAGCGCGATCTCCCCCTGAAAGCGCTCGGCGATGATCTGGTGGACGATGTGCATCCCCAGGCCCGTGCCGCCGCTGCCCCGCCGGGTGGTGAAGAAGGGCTCGAACACCCGGGCGGCCACCTCCGGGGCCATCCCGCGCCCTGTATCCGCGACGACGATCTCCAGCGCGTCCGGCCCGAGCGCGAGCGTGACATGGACGGTGCCCGGCTCCACGGCGTCTGGGTATCCGTGCACGCAGGCGTTCACGATGAGGTTGGTCACCACCTGCTCGAGCTCCCCGGCCGCCACGATCACCTCGGCGTCGGGCTCGACCGTGAGCGTGACCTGGACCCGGTGGCGGCGGGTGAGGGGCGAGAGACTTTGGATGAGCGCCGTCCCCCATTCGGAGAGCCGGGAGGTGCGGGTGTCGATGGACTCGCGGTCCACGGCGACCTGCTTGAAGGACTGGACGAGCTTGGCGGCGCGCTTGAGGTTGTCCGTCAGCAGGGAGGCCGTCACGCGGATGTCGTCCGCCATCCGCCGAAGCATGCCCTTGGTGGCCGTCCCTGCCTCGGCGTGGCCGTGCAGGCTCTCGACGTGTTCGAGGAGGAGGGAGGTCGACGTCACCGCCACGCCGAGCGGGGTGTTGATCTCGTGGGCCACGCCGGCGACGAGGTCCCCGAGGGCCGCCATCTTTTCTTGGCGGATGATGGTGGCTTGGGCCGAACGCAGGGTGTCGACCGTGGCTTGCAGGTCGCGGGCGCGCCGTTGCAGCTCGTCGTGGGCCGTCTCCAGGCTCCCGGCCATGTCGTTGACGCGCCCGGCCACGACCGCGAGCTCGTCCTGGCCCGGAAGCGAGACGCGGTGCCCGAAGTCCCCCACGGCGTAGCGCTCGGTCGCCGCGGCCAGGACATCGAGCCCGTGGAGCACCCGCCGCAGCAGCAGGCCGGTGGCGGCCACCAAGACGACGATGGGCGCGAACAGACCCACGGCGATCAAGGTGTCGGCGCGCGCGCTCGCGACGCGAAAGGACCCGCGCGCCGCTTGGAGCTGCGCGGCGGCCGTGCGGCGCGCCTCCGGCACCGCCACCGTGAGCAGGCCCTCGGCCAGCGGGTCTGCCACCGTCGCTTGCAGGGTGATGGCCTCCACCGGCTTGGAGCCCAGCGTCTCTGCGATGGTGGCCCAGGTCTCCAGGAGGCGTTGGCCATCCGCGGGGAGCGGGTCGGGCGTGGCCGGGACCGCCCCGGGGGCCGGCGCGTCGCCGAGGCGCCGCAGCTCGTCGGTGCAGGCGGCCATCGACGCGCGCAGGCTCCCGCGCACCTCGGCGTCCAGGGGCGCCGCGCCGCCGCCGGCCGTCTGCAGGAGCAGCGTCATCTGGCGGTGGTGGTCGTGGAGGCATTGGTCGACGGCGCCCAGGAGCTGGGAGCGGTGGTCCAGGGCGACGAACAGCTCGAGGGTCTCGTTGCGCAGCGCCCGCGCCCACGCGGTGACCCCGACCGAGCCCAGGCCGATCGCCAACAGAACCAGCAGAGCCACGAGCGCGCGTTGGCGAAGCGTCATCGCGCGGCGCCGACGAGCGGGTACCCCGGCGCACCGGGGAGGCGCCCGTCGATCGGCAGCGCCCGCACCCCGGGCGGCAGAGGCCCGTCCTCGACGATGGCCAGCGCCCCGGGGAGCGCCGCGAGCAGCGCGAGGGCCGTGTCGCGGCCCGGGACCGCGCGGGGGGCGTGGGTCGCCCGCCCGCGAAAGACCTGGCCGATCCAGTACTGTTGGAACTGGATCTCCGACATTCCGAGGAGCTGCTCGACGTACATCCGGCGGGCGGGCGTCGGGCCGGCCTCGACGATCACCTCGACGCGCAAGGTCCCGCCCCAGAAGCGTTGGTTCCCGAGCAGGAGCCCGCGCAGCGCCGCGAGGGAGACGCCGTCCACCGGCACACCGGCGTTCACCACCGCCACCATCACGGGGGCTGCCGGCGCGGGAGCCTCTCGCACGGGCTCGGCCGCCGCCGCCGGAGCGACGGCCAGCGGCGCCACGAGCTGCGCCGCGACCAGTGCCAGCACGCGCGCCGTCACCATGCGATGCTCGCTTGGAAGGTGCCTTCGGCGGCACCGGCGGCGCCGGTGACGGTGCGCCAGCCGCCCTCGGCCTTGACGGCGAACTGCGGCGCCACGTCGACCCGCACCCCGAGGGTGGTGAGATCCTGGCTGGAGCGATCGGCCAGCGTGGGATCTGCCGCGGCGATGCGCATGCGGTCGTGGCGGAGGTAGGGCTTCCAGCGGTCGGCGCCGGCCCGGATGCGCCACGCGGCCTGCGCGTACGCGCCGTTGCTGCGGAAGATCGGCGCGCCACCGGCGTCGTGAAGCACCTCGACCCATTCGACGAGCAGCTCGGGCCGCTCGCGGGTGGACACGACGTGCGCGCCGAAGATGGTCTCCGACACCATGGCGCCGCCGCGCATGCGGTGGGGGTCGAGGTACGCCACCGCCCCGAACCGCAGCAGGGGCACCCCGGGGGGCTCGACCGAGAACGCGGCGGTGCCGGCGAGGCGCTTCGGCTCGTCGACGGTGTCCAGCGTGTGCCGGTGGTCATCTCCGCCGCCGCTCAGCGCGAGGTGGTAGCGCAGCCCGGCGCGCTGGGCGCCGGGCACGAAGCCCTCCGCGATGAGCCCCACGGCATGGTTGGGGACGAAGGCGTCGCTGTAGCCGATGATGAGCGGGCGGGCTGCGGAGGTCTGCAGCCACAGGCCGTGGTGGAAGCTGGAGTTCCACCAGGTTGCGGGGAGATGGTGCCGCCCGACGGAGAGCTTCAGGAGGTCGTTGAGCTCCCAGCTCATCAGCAGGCGCTCGACGCGTGTCTCCCAGATCGGCGTGCTGTTGACCGTGACCTCGGTGAAGAAGGCGAGCCCGTGCCCGGCGTCGGCGGTGCCGTGCACGACGAGCTGCCCGATCTGAAAGCCGACGGACTCGAAGTTTTCGGTGCCGGTGACGCCGACGTCCGCGAAGCCCCCGACGCGGAGCCGGGACGCGCCCGGGGCGTCGGTGGGGGGGGGCAGCGCGGGGGGAGCCTCCCCGGCGGGCGGCGCGATGGGAGGCGCAGCGGGCGCCGGGGCCTCTGCGGGCGCCGGGGCCTCT
>JBEIVK010000938.1:0-1671 GCA_040373935.1 Alphaproteobacteria bacterium | reverse complement strand
TCGGCTTCATCATGGGGCAGGGGAAACCAAGGTTTCCCCCGCAACGCCCCCTTCCTCTCGCCCGGCGCGCGCCTCAAGCCGCCGCGAAGGCCCAGCGCCCCCAAGCCGCCCCGAGGCGCGCCGCCTCGCCGATGCTGCCGCTGGCGACTGCATCCTGCGCGAGCCGAAGCACCGGCCGTGGCCGCAAGTAGAAGCCCGTCCACGCCTCGCGCAGCAGGCCGGCCAGCGCCTCGGGCGGAAGGTCCGACACCGTCTGCCGAGACAAATCGCCGTCCACCGGGTTTTTCACGCTGCCCGCCCGCCCGCTCTCCGCGGCGAACAGCGGCGTGCCCGGCAGGGCGACCAGCGTGGAGAACTGCACGTAGTCCGCCCCGATGTCGTGACAGAACCGGATGGTGCGCCGCACCGCCGCGGCGTCTTCTCCGGGCGCGCCCAAGATGATGTAGGCGAGGCTCCGCAGGCCGGCCCGCCGCGTCGCCGCGAAGGCGGCCGGCGCTTGGTCCACCGTGACGTCCTTGCGCAGCAGCGCCAAGGTCGATGCGTTGGCGCTCTCCACGCCGTACGCGACGGTGCGGCAGCCGGCGCGGCGCATCAGGCGGAGAAGCTCCAGATCCACGCCGTCCACCCGCCCCTCGCACTTCCACTCCACGTCCACCCCGCGCCGCAGCAGCTCCTCGCAGATCTCCACGACGCGCTCGCGCTTGAGCGTGAAGTTGTCGTCGTAGAAGTTGACGAATCGCACGCCGTGGTCCCGGTGCATCTGCGCCAGCTCGTCCACGATGTCGCCGGCCGGCCGGGCCCGCCACCGGGAGCCGCCGACGCTCTTGTCGCAAAAGGAGCACTGGAACGGGCAGCCGCGGCTCGTGATCATCGTGCCGAAGCCGGGCCGCGTGGCGAAGAGGTAGCGGTACGCCGCGTTGGGCAGCAGGTCGCGGGCCGGGCGGGCGAGGCGCGTCAGGTCTGCGGGCGGGGTGGCCGGGACGAGCGGATGCCCGCGCGCGAGCACGCCCGGCGGCGGGGCGCCCGTGGCGCCGGCGGCCCACCAGTCGAGGAGCGCGCAGACGACGTCTTCCCCCTCCCCGCTCACCCCGGCGTCGTAGGCCGGGCATTCGTCGAAGATGGCGTGCCCGACCGCGGTGGGATGCGGCCCGCCGAGGACGATGAGGCCGACATGGGGCCGGGCGACGGCCGCCGCCCGCGCCGCGACGTCGGCCACCGGGGTCATCGCCGACAGGCCCAGCACATCCGGCCGGGCCGCCGCGACGGCGGCCTCGAAGCGCGCCCAGGACCACCCGAGCGCGTAGGCGTCCACGAGGGTGACCGCATGCCCGGCCGCGCGCAGGCTGGCCGCGATGTACGCGAGCCCGAGGGGCGGGACCGGCAGGCCGGGCTCCGTGAAGTCCCGGCGGGGGGGGCGGGCGAGCAGGACGCGCATGCGCGTGATTATCGGGCGCGGGCCGCCTGTCCCACCGCGTCCACCGCCGCGCGCAGGGCCGCCGCCGCCCGCCCGCAGGCCAACGCGCTGCCCGGATCGCCAAAAATGCCGGTGATGGCAGCAACTCCGGCCGCTCCCGCCCGCAGGCAGTCCGCCGCCTGGGCCGGTCCCACGCCGCCAACGGCCACCACCGGCAGCGGGGCGATCGCGCAGAGGGCGGCGAGCCCGTCGAGGCC
>JBEIVK010000340.1:0-4784 GCA_040373935.1 Alphaproteobacteria bacterium | reverse complement strand
GGCGGGCAGCCGGCGGGCGCGCCCACCCGGGCCGCACGGGCCGGCCCGCCGGGCGAAGGAAGGGGGCGGAGCGGGGGAAACCGTGGATTCCCCTGCCCCCAGACCTGTCAGGCCTGGGCGGCTCAGCCGGCCTGGAGCGCCGCGGTGTAGGCCGCGGCGGCGTCCGGATCGGCGGCGATGTCGTAGAGCAGGGCCTCGAAGTCGGCCACGGACCAGCCGCCGGCCTCGACGGCGGCGGCGGCGGCGGCGGGCTTGGCCTGGACCTCACGGGCCACGGCGGCGGCGCGCCGCGCGGTGTCGGGGGAGGGAGCGTCGGAGCCCGTGCAGGCGGCCGCGACGAGGAGGGCCAGCGCGCCCAGGAGGTTGCGGAAGGTCGACATCACGGAGCCCCCTTGCCCTTGCCCTTGCCCGGACCGGCCTCTGCGCCGCCCGACTTGCCCTTGCCATTGCCGGGGCCCGCGTCGCCGCCCCCGGACTTGCCCTTGCCCTTGCTGGCGCCGCCCCCGCCTTGCGCGTGGTCTGGGGGGCCGCCCTCGCCGTCGCGGGCGTGATCGGGCGGGCCGCCCTCGCCGTCGCGGGCGTGATCGGGCGGGCCGTGGCCCTGCGCGTGGTCTGGGGGACCGCCCTCGCCGTCGCGGGCGTGGTCGGGCGGGCCCTCGCCATCGGGGCCCTTGCCCTTGCCTTTGCTGCCGCCGGGGCCCTTGCCCCTGCCGCCCTTGCCGCGCTTCTGGTGCTCGGCGTGGATGGCCTCGGCGAGCTCCCGGCCGCGCTTGCCGGAGGCGAGCTGCCCCTGCACGAACCCGCCGAGGTTGTCGATGGGGCCGCTCTCGTCCACCGAGTCGCCCGTCTCGGCGAGCAGCGTGCTGGCCTCGGCGGCGTCGAGGCCGGCGTCGCGGGCGGCGCCGACGACGGCGGAGACCTCGGCGGCGGGCACCCCGGCGGCGCGGAGGCCCTGGGCGCGCACGGGCAGCTCGACGGCGCGCACGAGGTCGCGCCCCGGGCCGGCGAGCGCAACCCCGAGGGGCAGCAGAGCCACAATACCGATGGGCAGCGTCCAGCGGGGCATTCTTCCTCCAGGGCCGGAGGTCCGGCTATCCCTCTGACGGGACCGCCGGGCGAAGCTTCAGGCGCGGGGAGGCCGGAGTCGTTTCCCGCGGGGATACGCAACGCGCCGGACCCGCCCGAAGAGGAGGGCCACGAGCGCAGCCGCCGCGAGCGCGGGCCCGGGGCGCGAGGGCGCGGCGGCGCAGCCGGGGGCGAGCACGACCTTGCCGCCCGGAGGCCCGGCGTCGGCGAAGGGGTTTTCGCCGGCATCCCCGGCCCCGCCGCCGTCCTCACCGCCGTCGCCGCCCCCACCCGGGCCACTGCCGGAGTCCGGGCCGGGGCCCGTGTCGTCGCCGGGCGAGGTGTCGCCCCCGCCGCCAGGGGGCAGGCCGCGGACGGGCACGGCGAGGAAGTCGTCGGAGGGGCCGCCGCCGTCTGGGCCGTCGGCGAACCAGGTGATGCCCTCTTGCACGAGGCCAAAGCGCAGCGTGGCGTCTCCCTCGACGGAAGGCGCGAGCCCGAGCGTGAACACCGCCTCCTCGCCCGGGGCCGTCGGGGCGTCCACGGTGGCGGCGCGGGTGGGCGAGGGCCACGTGGGCGCGGCCCAGGGGCTCGCCGCGTCGCGCGGCAGGGGAGCGAGGAAGGTGGCCCCGGGGGACCAGACCTCCGTGCCGTCGTTGCGCAGGGTGAAGCTGCCCGACGCGCTCTCGCCCACGCGCAGCTCCAGCGGGGCGTCGGAGAGGGTGGGGAAGGACTGCGCGACGAAGGTGGCGGTGTAGGGCGCCGTGTTGGCGCGGGTGCGCAGCTCGGGCAGGCGGGTGTAGATGTTTTCGCCGGGGCAGGAGGTGCTCGCGCCGCTGTGCTCGCGGTGGCCGAGCACGGTGCTGCTGGTCACGGACACGCCCTCGTCGAGCGCGGCGGCGCGCAGAAGGCGACCGGCGGAGGCGATCATCTCGTCGGAGACCGGGTCTGGCGTGGAGGGGCAGCTGCCCGTGTGGTAGCAGCCGAGGAAGCTGACGCCGATGTTCCCGGTGTTGTGGTTGGCCGTGTGGCCGCCGCGCCACCGCAGCTCGCGGCCCTCCCAGAGCGAGCCGTCGATGCCCACCAGCAGGTGGTAGGGGATGTCGCAGTATCCGCCGCTGCCCATCGAGTAGCTTTGCAAGGCCTGGACGGCGCCCTGCACGGTGCCGCCGGAGGTGGGCCAGCCGGCCGTGTGGTGCACCGCCATGCGGGAGAACGACGACTCGGACGTGGTGCAGGTGGTGGCGCGCGCGCCCCAGGTGCTACGCGGCACGACGCCGATGGCCGCGAGGCGGCCGCCGAGCGGCGGGGGCGGCGCGGCGTCGGGAGGGCCGACGGGCTCGCCGGCCGGGACGCGCAGCTCCCAGCCCAGCGCGGTGACGGCGGCCGCGGTGTCGGCGTCGAGCCAGAGCGCGGCGTCGGTGGCCGGGCCCGGCAACGGGGCGACGAGCACGCGATCCCCGCCGTCCTCCGACTGCCAGTGCAGCGCGAGGGGCACGCGCGCGGACACGCCGCCGTGGGCGTCGAGCAGCAGGATCGCGGCGTCCGTCTCGGCGGGGGCGGCGGCGGCGTCGAGGCTGAGCAGCAGGCCCGCGCGGGTGCCGGGCGCGTCGAAGCGCAGCGCCGGGCCCACCCAGCCCTCGGGGGAGATGGAGTCGGGAAGCGGCAAGGCAGCCGGGGGCGGAAGCACGCCGTCCCCCGCGGTGGCGGGCAGCGGGGCAGGCGGGGCGCAAGCGAAGGCCAGCAGGGCGACGAGCATCGAAAACTCCGCGCGCTCGTTCTACCGCGGAATCGTCACCGTGACGCCGTCGATCGTTGACCGCACCGGCGGGATCTCCTACATTGACGGTGCGGGCGGTGCCCCGCGGAGTGTGGTGTGTCCGAGCCGGCCCCGTCCTTCGAGCCCCAGCCCTTTGGCCGCTACTACCTGGTGGACAAAGTCGCCGTGGGCGGGATGGCAGAGGTCTTCAAGGCCCGCGCCTTCTCGGACGGTGGCTTCCAGAAGCTGCTCGTCATCAAGCGCATCCTCGGCCATCTCTCCGGCAACGACGACTTCGTCAAGATGTTCATCGACGAGGCGAAGATCAGCGTCGAGCTGCAACATCCCAACATCGTCCAGATCTACGACTTCGGGAAGATCCACGACAACTACTTCATCGCGATGGAGTGCGTGGAGGGCAAGGACGCCAAGGGGCTCCTGCGCAAGCTGGCCGAGCGCCGCAAGCTGCTGCCGATCGAGTTCGCCGTCTACATCGTGCACGAGATGTGCAAAGGCCTGGACTTCGCCCACAAAAAGCAGACGCTCCAGGGCGCCGCGATGGGCATCGTCCACCGGGACATCAGCCCGTCCAACATCCTGCTGTCCTACGACGGCGAGGTGAAGGTCGCGGACTTCGGCATCGCCAAGGCCGAGGGCAGCCTCTACGACACCAAGGACGGCGTGCTCAAGGGCAAGTTCGAGTACATGAGCCCGGAGCAGGCCTCCGGAGGCGACGTCACCGCGCAGAGCGATGTCTTCGCCTGCGGCATTCTGCTCCACGAGCTTCTCACGGGCCGCCGCCTCTTCAAGACGGACTCGGACATCAAGACCCTGGAGAAGGTGAAGGCCGCCGACGTGCCGACGCCCTCCTCCCTCAACCCCGGCATCCCGGCCCGCCTGGACGCCATCGTGGCGCGGGCCCTCACCCGCTCCCCGGCAGACCGCTACCCCGACGCCCGCGCGATGCAGGGCGACCTGCTGGAGTTCCTCTCGCCCATCACGGTCGACGAGGCGCGGGACGGCCTGCGGCGCTTCCTGCACGAGCTGTTCACCGACGAGATCGCCTCCGAGCGCGAGCGCCTCGTGGACGGCTCCCAAAAGGCCGCCGTCCTGTGGGAGCAAGCCCCCGAGCTGGACCTCGACGACGACGACCGCCCCGCCGACAGCGCGGTCACCCTGCAGACGCCGCCGCCCCCACCGGCCGCGCGCTGGCCCTTCATCCTGATGGCGGTCGTGGCGGTCTTGGTGGCAGGCGGGGCGGTGTCCTTCACGGTGCTGCGCGAGCCGGAGACCCGCGTGGTCGAGGTGGAAAAGACGGTCGCGCCGACCCAGTCGGCGGTGCTGGTGCAGGTGGAGCCGCCAGGGCTCGCCGCGCGCCTTCTTCTCGACGGCGCAGAGGTCGCGGCGGGCGTGGGGCGGCTGGCCAAAGATGGGCTGTCCCCGCGTCCTTCGGCGCGCTTGCGGGTGGAGGCGCCCGGCTTCGTGGCCTTCGAGGACGACGTGGAGCTGCTGGCCGGTGAGCGCACGCGCCTCAAGGTCGTGCTCCAAAAAGAGGCGGCCGCCCCCACCCTTCCGCCCAAGGTCGAGCCCGCGAAGGCCGAGCCCGCGAAGGCCGAGCCCGCGAAGGCCGAGCCCGCGAAGGTCGAGGCCCCGCCCGAGCGCAAGCCCGACCCGCCGAAGGCCGAGCCGCCCCCCGAGCGCAAGCCCGAGCCGGCCGCGCCGGGCAAGGTGACGGTGCAGGTCAAGGACGGCTGGGGCGACGTCTACATCGACGGCCGCAAGGTGGACACCACCCCGCTCATGAACCACGCGCTGCCCGCCGGCGAGCACACGGTGCGCGTGGTCAACCCGGCGACGGGCCTGGACTCCACCCGCACCGTCACGGTCGTCGCGGGGCAGTCGGCGAAGGTGACCTTCTAACCCGGCGCTGGCCGGGGCCGCGGGCGAGGGCCGGCGGCGG
>JBEIVK010000927.1:0-1694 GCA_040373935.1 Alphaproteobacteria bacterium | reverse complement strand
TCGCCCTCACGGTCGGCTGGTCCTTCATGAAGCGGAAGGGCTGACATGCGCCGCGCCCTGGTCCCCCTCCTCGCCGTCGCCCTGGCCGCGCCCGCCTGGGCCGCCAAAAAGCCCGCGCCGCCTCCGCCGCCGGCCGCCCCCGCCGCCAAGCCGATGCCCACGCTCGAAGAGCGCAAGGCCGTCTTCGGCGCCGTGGACGAGGCGATCCAGGCGGGCCGCAAGGCACAGGCCGCGGACTTGTTCGTGGAGATCGTCCAGGATCCCGCGAAGTCCACCTTCCACGCCGAGGCCTACGCGCGCCTCGGCGGCGTGCTCGAGGGGCTGGACTTGCCGTACAGCGCGCTCATCGCCCACGAGCGCGCCCTCGCGGCCGACCCGCAGATCGCCGCCGGCTCGGCGAAGGCCGCCATCGCGCTGGCCGACAAGGTGGGCGACACCGCTCTGCTGGAGGGCGTTTTTGCCGCCAACGTCGGCCTCGACGTCGACGCCACCACCCGCTCCCGCATGGCCTATCTCGCCGCCCGCGAGGCCCACCACCAAGGCAAGGTCGGCACCGCGCTCGCCATCCTCAAAATGGTCGACAAGTCGGACCCCTACTTCCCCGAGGCCAAGCAACTCGAGGGCGTCCTGCTCGCCATGCAGGACAAGCACGAGGGCGCGCTCGCCCCGCTGCAGGTGGCCCAGGCCACGGGCAAGGCCGCCGGGCGCGACGCGCGCTTCGACACCGTGCTCACCCTCAACATCGCGCGGGCCTACTACGGCGCCGGCAACTTCCCGCGCGCCATCGAGTACTACGCGCAGGTGCCGCGCGGGTCGCGGTCCTGGGCCGACGCCCAGCTCGAGCGCGCGTGGTCCCACTTCCGCCTCGACGACATGAACGGCGCGCTCGGCATGCTGCACTCGCTGCAGACGCCCTTCCTCGCGGAGTACCACTTCCCCGAGGCCGAGCTGCTGCGCATCCACTCGCTCTTCCTCATGTGCAAGTTCCCCGAGGCCACCCGGCAAATCGACGCCTTCCGCGCCGGCTACGCCAAGGTGCTCACGGAGATGGAGGAGGCCGCGCGGCTCTCGCCCGAGGCCGCCTTCGATGGCATGGCCGCGCACGTCGCCGGCAAGGGCGCCGGCAAGCTGCCGGCGGGCGTGTCCTTCCGCTTCGAGGCCGAAGAGCGCTTCCTCGACAGCCTCGCCGCCGTGCGCCGCGCCGACGACGAGCTCACCCGCATGAAGGCCGTCGAGGCCAACCCCTTCTCCGCCTGGGCCGCCGACGCCGTGCGCGCCCGCAAGGCCGCCATCATCACCGCCGAGGGCAAGCGCATCCGCGGCCGCGCGAGCGCCTTCGCCGAGCAGCTCCAGCAGATGCTCGCCGACGCCGAGATCGCCAAGCTCGACATGCTCCAGGCCGAGAGCACGCTCTACAGCCGCGCCGCCGCCACCGGCAAAGAAGTCAAGGCCCGCGCCCTCGTCGAGCGCGGCCTCAAGGTGAAGCCCGGCCAGCGCTATTGGCCCTACGAAGGCGAGCTGTGGGCCGACGAGGTCGGCTATTTCCGCTTCGTCGCCAAGGCCGACTGCCCGGCCGAGCTGTCCGGCGTCACCCAGTAGGCGTCGTCGGCCGTCCGCGGGGCGGCTGCCGGCGCGGGGCGCCGGCACCGGGCCCTTCTGCCGGGTCGCGGCGCGGCCGCTCCGTGCGGCGCGGC
>JBEIVK010000753.1:0-2268 GCA_040373935.1 Alphaproteobacteria bacterium | reverse complement strand
GGGGGCCGCCGCCCGGTTTTGGGCGGCCGGGGCGCGGGCGGGGGGGGGGGGCCCGCCCCCCGAGCGGGTGGACTGGGAGGGCTGAGGAGGGGGGGGTTGGGGGTCAAACCTTGGTTCCCCCTGCCCCAAGACCTGCAACCCCCAGGCGCGGGGGCGCCCGAGCGGGGGCGCCTACTTGGTGGGCTTGTGCTTGTGGGCCGGGATGGGCTTCGCCGGCTTGGGCGTGGGCGCCGGGCTGCCGGGGTTGACCTTGACGACGCCGGCCTTGTACGTCTGCTGGCCGCTGGACTCGAACTTCGTGGAGGCGCCCGACTTGAGCACCGCCGACTGCTTGGCCTCGGCGGCGATGGTGGTGTCGGTCTCCAGCTTGAAGTCCTTGCACTTGATGGAGACCGTCTCTTTGGCCTCGATGATGATCTTGCCGGTGGAGGTGGTCTCGACCGTCTTTTTGGAGGAGTCGAGGCTGTGCCAGATGACGCCGGAGCGGGCGTCGAGCCGGGAGGGGGCCTTGGCGCCGAAGTCGACCTTCTCTTTGCCGTCGGTGTCGTCGAAGACGACGAGGTGGCTCGACCGGGACCAGAAGACGCGCTTGTCGTTTTTGTCGTCGTCGTTTTTGTAGGGCTCGGGCTTGTCGGCGCCGCCGTTGTAGACGCCGCCCAGCACGTAGGGCGCGAGGGTGCGCCCATGGAACATGAGCACGACCTCCGTGCCGACGTCGGGGAGCATGACGAGGCCGCGGAAGGCGCCGGCCATCGGCGACATCATGCGGCACCAGGACGATTCGACCTTTTCGCCGGAATCGACCGGATACTGCACCTTGACGCGGTGCATCTTGTCCGGGTCCTTGTTGTCGGTGACGATGCCGACCACGACGCCGTTGATCATGGGTGCTCCGCGGCGCTCAGTTGATGCGGGTGAGGGAGGCCTTGAGGGTGAGCTGGCCGCCGCCGTCCACCGCGCAGTCCGAGCCCGTCTTGAGCTCGGTGGAGGTGCCGGACTTCATGTTGATGCTGGAGGCGGCCTCGAGGATGAAGTCCTTGCACTTCATCGAGATCGTCTCCTTGGCCTCCACGATGATGTCCTTGCCCGAATACAGGGAGAGGACCTTCTCTTTGGCGTCCCAGATGACGCGGATCTCCTCGTTGTGGAGGATGAGCTCCACGCGCTCGTCGCCGTCTTTGTCGTCGAAGGTGAGGCGGTGGCCGGAGCGCGACTGGAAGACCCGGAGGTCGTTGTTGCCGTCTTCGTTGGCGTAGGGCGGGGTGTCGACGCCGTTGTACAGCGAGCCGAGCACCATGGCGTTCTGGACGTCGCCGTGGGCGAAGGCGACGAGGACTTCGTCGCCCACCTCGGGGATCGTCATCCAGCCGCGCTCCTTGCCGGCCATCGGCATGACGAGGCGCGCCCAATGGGACTCGGGGCCCTCGGGGAGGGTCGGGAACTTGAGCTTGACCCGGCCGAGCTTCTCCGGGTCTTTGTTGTCGACGACGAGGGCCTCCACGAGGCCGGGCATCTGGCCCGCGACGGGGCGGCCCGAGCGGTCGGTCACCTTGGGCACGGCGGACTCCGGGGGTGCTGCAGTTCTGGGGATGGTAGCAAGGGGAGCGGGGGCCCCCGGGCGGCCTGAAACCGTGCTGTTACCGTTGGGGCGGATGTTATCGCGGCGAAACCGGGAAGTCGGCCGATCCGGACGGGCGCGCGGCGCGCCGGGCGATCTGCCGGGCGGTCAGCCGCCGACGATGACGTCGGTGCTGCCGACGATGAGATTGCCGACGCCGCCGCAGTGGGACGTGGTGTCGCCGAGGCGGTGGGCGGGGATGTCGTTGATGAACACGGTGCCGGAGCCCTTGGCCGCCTTCCATTGGTTGGGGCCGCAGCAGGCGGCGTGGACCCCGGCGTCGCCCACGCGCAGCGCGGGCATTCCGTTGACGAGAACATTGGGCGAACCGGCGATCGCCGGGCCCTGGACGGGGTGCGGGCAGGCGGGGCAGCCGTGGGCATCGGCGGGGCAGAACGCCTTGTCGTTGACGCGACCTTGGGGCGGCATGGGACCCTCCACCTGCCCACCATAGCCTGTCGGCGCGGGAGGGTCAGGGCGCCGCGAGGCCGGCGGGCGGACTGGAGCCGGGAAACACGGTGCCGGGGCAGGCGCGGGCGCCCGTGAAGGACGCCGACTCCAGCACCGCCCCGTCGAGCTGCGCGCCACAGAGCTCGGCGCCGTCGAACCGGGCGCCGGTGAAGTCCGTGCCGCTGAGGCGGGCGTCTCGG
>JBEIVK010000150.1:0-8066 GCA_040373935.1 Alphaproteobacteria bacterium | reverse complement strand
CGGCGAGGAGGTCCACCACCAGCGCCCGCGCGCGCCCCGGCCCCACCCCCGGCCACGCGGCGATCTCTCGCTCGACGGCGGGCTCCTGCGCCGGGCCCGCCTGCGCCATCGCCCGCGCGGCGTCCCGCCGGACGGCGTGCCCCCGGCACCGGTCCCGGTGGCGGCCAGCCCCGGCACAGGCGGTGATGGCCTCCTCACGCCCGAGGGCCAGGCGGTCCACGACGTAGAAATGGCACTCGTCGGCGGAGGGGTGCGGGTGCAGGCCCGCGCAGGCCGAGAACGCCGCGTCGCGGTCCCCCCCGTCGGCGAGCGCAGCGGCGACGAAGGTGACGCACTCGCCGCGCAGGGCCGGAGCGGCGATGCCCGCGCAATCCCCCGCGAGGTACGCCTCGGCGTCCGAGGGCCGCGCGCACCCCGCCCCGCCCGCGGCCACCGACGTGGCGAGCGCGGCTAAAAGGTGATGGAGAGGCTGAGGGCGTGCCAACTGCCAAGCCCCGTCGTGGCGGGCGCCCCGTCGACCGCGACGCGGAACGCATAGTCAAAGCTGGCTTCTGGTGATGCAATCCCCAGCCCCGCGCTCACCATGTCCGCGCCGGTGGCGGTGTCGTGATGGTACCCGCCGCGCAGCGGGACCAGCTCAGCGGCGAGCACCCGCCCTCCAACCCCAAACGAGAGCGCGGGCGAGGCGGGATCTGCCAGGGAGACGAGTGCATCGGCCTCCAAGCCCGCGGAGTCGGAGGGCATCCAGCGCAGGCCACCCCCCACCTTCGGCGGACGCGCCCGCCCCGCAGGGTCGGGAAGAAAATCCTGCCCGACGACGGAGAGGACGACCGGGTCCACCGGCCGCGCCGATACGGACGCAGACAGGTCGACCGCGCCTTCCGGGTCCTGCCAATTGCTGCCGAGCATGCGGTACGCCACCGCGACCCCGCCGGCAAAGCGGCGATCCGCGTTTGCAACATTCAGACCGATGCCAGCCAGGAGGTCCGTCTGCCGGTAGGCATCCGAAGCGGCGTCTCCCGCGACCCGCCAGCCGGGCAGCGCGGCGAGAGGCGGGGCGGGCTGCGCCCAGCGGTACGCCGCCACGAGCCCGAGGCCGAGCCGGGACGTGACCGTGTCCATCGCCGCTGCCTGCGCGAGCCGCTCGCGGTCGGGGCCCAAGCGCCCGCCGACGGCGATCGCATAGCGGCTGGTGAGCGCGGAGACCGAGGGCGCGGTGAGGATCGCCGTCGGCGCGACCGGATCCGCCAGCGAGGTGCCGCCCGCGCCCAGCTCCGTTGCGAACAGCCCCTCTTCGGCGGCGGCGACGGCGATGACGGCGAGCCAGAGCACGGAGACACCGATGCGGGCGGGTTGGCGAGGGGCATCCCCGTCCCGGCAAGGCTAAGTCCCACGCGTCGCCGCCGCAACGCGCCGCCGCCCGAGGGCCCATGTCCGATCCCCAGCTCCGCACCGCCGTGCTCCCCGTCGCCGGTCTCGGCACCCGCTTCCTGCCGGTCACGAAGGCCGTCCCCAAAGAGCTGCTGCCCATCATGGACCGCCCGTGCATCGAGTACGTGGTGGCCGAAGCGGTGGAGGCGGGCTTCACAGACCTCGTTTTCGTCATCTCGCGCGGCAAGGACGCGCTGGTCGACTACTTCGACCGCAGCCCGGCCCTGGAGGCCAGCCTCGACGCCGCCGGGAAGTCCGAGCTGCTCGCGGAGGTGCGGCGGGTGGCGCGGCTGGCGCGGGTCGTCGCCGTCCGGCAACAGGAGACGCTGGGGCTCGGGCACGCGGTGGCGTGCGCCCGTCCGGCCGTGCGCGCGGCGCGCTTCGCGGTGCTGCTGGGAGACGACATCGTGGACGCGCGGGTGCCGGCCATCGGGCAGCTCGCTGCCGCCGCCGACGACCGTGACGGCGCAGTGGTCGCCCTGATGGAGGTCCCGCGGGCAGAGACCCGCAACTACGGCGTGTGTGCCGGAGAGATGGTCGCGCCGGGGCGCATGCAGGTCTCGGGCATGGTGGAGAAGCCGGACCCAGCCGACGCGCCCAGCAACTTCGCCATCGTCGGCCGGTACATCCTGCCGTCCAGCATCTTCGACATCCTGGCGCGCACCCCGCGCGGTCGCGGCGGCGAGATCCAACTCACGGACGCCCTCGCGGTGCTCGCTGCAGCGGGGCGCGTGCAAGGCGTCGTCTTCGACGGAGAGCGCTTCGACACCGGCAACCCGCTCGGCCTGCTGCGGGCGAGCCTCCTCCTTGGCCGCCAGCGCCCTGCGTTCCGCGCAGGCATCGATGCCCTGCTGGACGAGGCGCTGGCGCGGCGGGCCCGCGGCGCGTGAGCGAGGAGGCGCGGTTCGCGCGCGTGGCCGTCCCGCTCCCGGTCGACACGCTGTTCACCTACGCCATCCCCGCCGGGATGGACGTGGAGCCGGGGCACGCCGTGCGCGTGCCCTTCGGCGCGCAGCAGCTCACGGGGACCGTCGTTTCCTGCACCTCGACTGCGGACATCGACCATCCGAAGCCCATCCTCGGCCTCGCGGACCCGGTGCCCGTCATCGACGCCCACCAGCTCGACCTCTGCCGGTGGGCGGCGCGCTACTATCTGGCGGGGCTGGGCGAAATGATCGCCACCGCCATCCCCTCCCCGTTCAAGGCCAAGTCCCGGCGGGTCCTGGAGGCGACGGCTGCGGGGGTCGCTGGGCTGGCCGCGCGCGGAGACGACACCTCGGCGGAGACGCTGGTCTTGCGCGAGGTCGTCGCGCGCCCGGGCCGCACCCGCAGCGGTCTCGCACAAGCCCTCACCGAAGACCTGGACGCCGCAGAGGTCGAGGCGGCGCTCGCTGCGTTGGCGCGGGCTGGCTTGGTGGCCGTCCGCGTGGAGGAGCCGAAAGAGGTCGGACTCAAACGGACGTTTGTCCATCTGCTCCCCGCGGCGGACGCCATCGCCCTGTCCGGCGGCGCGCGCATGCGAGAGGTGCTCAGCGCGCTGCGCGAGGCCGGCGGCACGCAACCGCTCGACCACCTCGTCGACACCCTCGGGCCCGGTGCACGCGAGGCCATCACGCGGATGGAGCGCAAGGGCTGGGTCCGCCGCGAAGACTGCGAAGATCAGCGCCCCGCCGACGCCGGGCCCCTGCCTCCGCCGAGCGTGGCCCCCCCGCTCAACGACGAGCAAACCACGGCCGTCACCGCCATCCTGGGCGCAGACCCTCGCCCCTGGCTGCTGCACGGCGTCACCGGCGCGGGCAAAACGGAGGTGTACCTGCACCTGGCGCGCGAGGTGCTCGCGCGCGGCCGTCAGGTGCTCGTCCTCGTGCCGGAGATCGCGCTGACCCCGCAGCTGTTGTCCCGCTTTCGCGGGCGTTTTGGGGACGCGGTCGCCGTCCTTCACAGTGGGCTCGGGCCCGGCGAGCGCCTGCGCGAGTGGCGGCGTATCCGGGCCGGCGTCGCGCGGGTCGCGGTCGGGGCGCGCTCGGCCATCTTCGCGCCCTTCGCAGACCTCGGGCTCGTCATCGTCGACGAGGAGCACGACGACTCCTACAAGCAGGACGACGGCGTGCGGTACCACGCGCGGGACCTCGCGGTGCTGCGCGGGCACTTGCTCAAGGCCATCGTCGTCCTCGGCTCCGCGACGCCGAGCCTGGAGAGCTGGGCGAACGCCCGAGAGGGCCGCTACGGCCTCGTCCGCCTGACCCGCCGGGCCACCCCACGGCCCGTGCCCCGCATCGAGCTCATCCCGATGCGCGGCCGGCCTGCGTCGCTCGCCCTCGCCCCCGAGCTGGTGGAGGCGCTGCGGGAGACCTTCGCAGGCCCCGGCAAAGCCATCGTGCTCTACAACCGGCGGGGGTACGCGCCCACCGTCGAATGCGCTGGATGCGGCGCGTTCTTCGAGTGCCCGTCCTGCAGGGTGGGCATGGTGTACCACCAGCGCACCCAGCGGGTCGACTGCCACTACTGCGGATACCACGTCCCCTTTCGGTCCGATTGCCAGGTCTGCGGAGGGGAGATCCAGCTCGCCGGGCACGGCACGGAGCGGGTCGAAGAAGAGCTGCAAGCCCAGTTCCCAGACATCGGCATTCTGCGGATGGACGCCGACACGACGCGCGGCCGGGGCGCACATGCCTCCCTGTTGGACCGCTTTCGCGACGGCGACGCTCGGCTGTTGGTGGGCACGCAGCTCGTCGCCAAGGGGCACGACTTCCCCGACGTCCACCTCGCCGCTGTCGTGGGCGTGGACCACATCCTGACGATGGCAGACTTCCGCAGCAGCGAGCGGACCTGGGGGCTTGTCTCGCAGCTCGCCGGGCGCGCGGGCCGGGGGGACCGCCCGGGGCGCGTGCTGGTGCAGACGCGCCACGACGACCACTTCGTCTTCCGGATGCTCTCCGGCAATCCGGAGGACTTGGACACCTTCCTCGAAAAGGAGGCCCACCAGCGGCGCATGCTCGGATACCCCCCGACGACCCGCTTGACCATGATCCGCGTCGACGGCGTCGATCGAGGGCTCGCGTACGGCAAGGCACAGGAGATTGCCCGGCTGCTGCGGGCCGCGGCCCAGTCGCTGCCGCCGTTTCATGGCCGCCTGCCAGTCGATGTTCTCGGCCCCACCCCGGCGCCGATGGCCCGCCTCGTCGGCCGGTACCGATTTCAGGTCGTCGTGCGCGGGCGGAACATCGACCTCTACCGGCGGCTGCTCCAAGACCACCGCGCGGCGCTGCGGGCGCCCGCCCGCGGAGGCGTGCGCGTCACCCTCGACGTGGACCCCCGCTCGCTGCTGTGATCACCCGCTGGTGGGCCGCGGCGCCCGCTCTTCGCGAACGGCGAGCGTTGCGGTCGCCGCGCCGATATCCACCCGGGCGACCTCCGGCAGCGACACCACGAAGCCGTCCGCCGGTGCGCGCAAGACCTCGCGCACGTCGCCGTCCAGGCTGCGCACCTCGGACAGCGGATCTCCCGCGGCGAATGCCGCGCCGGGCCCGCGCAACGGGACCAGGAAGCCGCTGCGGGTGGTTCGCGGCCCAGACTCCCGCCGCCATGGCCCCCCATCGCGGCGGCTGGGGTGGCGGGCCTGGGGCGCATCCGCCACCCCGAGCCCCCCGAGGACCCCCCACACAGCGTCCGCCATTTCGGCGACCGCGGAAGGATCCACCCGACGCCGGGGCCCCAGCTCGATTGTGAACGCGGGGCAAATCCCCTGGTTGACCAGCGCGCCCGGAAGGCTCCGGTCCAGCTCATACCGAAGATATCGGTCGGCCGGATATTCGCGGAGCACCGTCAGGCCCGTCGCCTCGGCGTGGGCGAAGCAACGGGCCTCCAGGCCATCCCCGGCACCCCGCACCACGCGGTCCACGATGGCGTAGGGAAGCGCGCCATCGGTGTCCGTGTGGAGATCGATGTAGAGATCAGGGCGGCGGCCCACGATCTCTGACCAGATCCGCGCGGCGTGCCGCTCGGCGAGGCTCCCGCGCGCCGACCCAGGGAAGACGCGGTTCGGGTCCGCGGTATCCCCCGCGATGCGGCGCGTGCCTTGCTCGAGCCCCTGCGGGTTGAGGGAGGGAAGCAGGGTGACAACCCCGCCGACGAGTCGGCGGGGAAGCTCGCGGATCAGGGCGTGAACAACGCCAAGCCCCGTGCACTCGTCCCCGTGGAGATTGGCCCCGATGACCACGGCCGGCCCTGGGGCTGCCGCGCGAACGACGGCAACAGGCATCCGGACGCCCGGCCCCGCGACCTCGGAGAACAGCGTGGTCGCCGGCGCCCCGCTCACCCGCGCAGCACCCACGCCTTGAGGTACCGCGACTCCGGGAAGTCCAAGGCGGACGGGAAGTCGATGGGCTGATTGCCCTGGTGAACGAGGTGCAGAGGCCGACCGACCTTGTGACTGCCGGCGAGGATGTGCTTTTGAAACTCGCGCGGGGCCATCGAGCCCAGGTTGGACGCGACGATGAGCCACCCGTCAGGCGAGAGCACACGCAACGCCGCCCCGACCAAGCGGCCCAAGTCCTGGGCGACCGAGAACTTACCCGCCGCGCTGTGCGAAAACGACGGGGGGTCCACAATGACGACGTCGAAGAGCTCGCCCTTGCGCCGGAACCCATCCAGCGCCTTGAAGCTGTCCTCCGCGATGAAGCGGTGCACCGCCGGGTCGAGGCCATTGCGCCGGAAGTTGGCCTCGGCGCGGTCCAGAAAGGCACGGCTCAAGTCGACGGAGGCTGTCCCGCGGGCGCCGGCCCGCGCAGCCGCAACCGAGAACATGGCGGTGTGGGCGAACAGATTGAGCACCGACCGGCCGGCCCAATGGGGCTCCATCCACGCGCGAAGGTCTCGCATGTCGCAGTACATGCCGACGTCGTGGCCCTCCCAGGGCCGAACCCCGGCGCGAAGGCCTCGTTCACGGACCTCCACCTCCACCTCGTCGGCGCCCGGCGCACCGCGCACGCGCCCAACGGGCAACCCGGTGACGTCCCGGGTGTCTTCGTCGTGCAAGCGCCATTGTAGCCAGATCGCGTGCGCGGGATGCTCGGCCGAGAGCGCATCGCAGAGCGGCTCCAGCAGCCCGAGGAGCGCGGGGCTCGACAAGGACACGACGAGGTGTGCGCCCCAGACATCCACCCGAATACCGGGCAGATCGTCGTTTTCGGCGTGGACCCAACGATAGGCGTCGGTCTCGGGAGGCAGCGCCCGCCGCGCCCGCGCCCGCCGCACGCGGGCGAGGAGAAGGTCGCCGTCGATGGCGCCGGCGTCGCTGCGAAAACGCCGGACCTCGACGTGCGCGTCGTCCCAGATGCCGACCCCGAGCAAATCGCCCTCGCGCGCGCGAATCTCGACGACTGCGCCGGGCTGGACATGGCCCGTGCGCCCGAGCACCTCGTTGCGATACACCCACGGGAAGCCCCGGCGCAACCACTGCTCCGAGTATCCATTCACGACGATGCCGGCGGACCCGGCACCCTTGGCGTCGACCTCCGTGGACTTCCGCCTCACCCGACGGGGATCATCTTGCGACAAAGCTCACTCTCCGATGTCGGCGCCCAAGGGGGACACCCCGAGGGCCGGGAGCGTCGCCAGCACGGCGAGGCGCCGGTTCGTCTCCCGGAGGTCGGCGCCGAGGGCGCGGATGAGCGCGAGCTGAAAACGTAGACCGACGATTGACTTGGCGCGAAGCAGCGAGTCGACCACCTCAGGCGCGAGAGACGCAAGTCGACCACCCACGGCCGCCACGCAGCGGGCGGCTCGAGGCCCGCCGTCCACCGCCGACACCACGCCGAGCACCGCCCCAGAGACCGCCCGCCCGAGCGGCACCAGGGTCCCGTCCGGCGTCTCCCGTTCGATCGCGACCTCGCCCCCCAGCAGCAGCAGCAGCGCGCCGCCGCGGGTGCCCTGCTCCGCCAGCACCTCGCCGGCCGCGAAGTCCCGCTCGACCGCCATCGCGGCCACGACGCGCGCGCCGTCGACGCCGAGGGCGGTGATCAGGGGATGCACCAACAGCGGCGTCATCATCGGCGCTCCAGCCAAGCGGCGCGCAGGGCGTCGACCCCCACGGGGCTCAGGGCGTCCGTGGCAACGCTGCCAAAGACGGCGTCCACCCGATGGTCGAGCGCGCGTACACGCGTGGCGAGCTGGACCCGCAGCGCCCGCAACCACGCGGCGCCGACCGGATGGCCGTTGTCGACGAGCGCGCTCAGGATGGCCGCGGGGAACGCCAGCGCTTCGGTTGCCATGGCGGCCTGCGCCGAGGCGCTCCGGGGGGAGCCGTCCAGCACGCCCAGCTCGCCGAGGATGGCGCCAGGGCCGACCTCACCCACGACCACGGCGACCCCGTCTTCGCCGGCCACCACCAGGCGCACGACGCCTGAGAGGAGAAGGAAAAGCGCGCGCGGCGCCTCCCCCTGGACGAAGAGAAGGTCGCCCTCTGCGAGAAGGCGGACCTCGCCGTGCCGCGCGACCTCGAGGAGATCCTCCTCGTCCACACCGGCGAACAGCGCCATTCCGGCCAAACGGCGGGCGAGAGCGGTCGGCATCGTTAGACCCCCGGCGCCCGTAGCGCGATGACGGCCGTGCCTGCGACGATGTGATCGCCCGCG
>JBEIVK010000422.1:0-4008 GCA_040373935.1 Alphaproteobacteria bacterium | reverse complement strand
GAGGCGTTGGTGGGCGAGGCGGGCCTCGGCGGCGGCGAGGGCGAGGCGGGCGGCGTCGGTGGCGGCGCGGGCCTCGCGCGGGCGCGAGAGCGGCTGGGTGAGGCTGGCCTCGGCCTGGGGCAGCCCGAAGCCGACGCGGGCGGCGAGGGTGGGGTTGTGGCGCAGCCCGGATGCGGCGGCGAGGTCCCCGGCCGCGCGGCCCACCGCGGCGGTGGCGGCGGTGAGGGCCGGGTCGCGGGTGAGGGCGGCGTGCAGGGCGGCGTCCACGTCGAAGGCGGCCGCGGCGCGGAGCAGCAGCAGGGCGAGGGTCATGCGCGGGCCTCTCCGAAGCGACGGAAGAGCACGGGGATGACGACGAGGGTGAGCGCCGTGCTGGACAGCAGCCCGCCCAGCATGACGATGCCCATCGGCGCCTGGATCTCGTTGCCCGGCGCGTCGGCGGACAGGACGAGCGGCACCAGCGCGAGGCCGGCCGAGAGGGCGGTCATCAGCACCGGGACGAGGCGCTCCTCCGAGCCGCGGCGGACGGCTTCGGCGAGGGGCAGGCCGTCGATGCGCATCAGGTGCTCGAAGTGGGTCACCATGAGGATGCCGTTGCGGGTGGCGATGCCGAACAGGGTGATGAAGCCCACGAGGGCGGGCGTGGAGAGGGGCTGGCCGCTGGCGAGGAGCGCCGCGACCCCTCCGATGAGGGAGAGCGGAAGGTTGACCAGCATCATCAGCGCGTTGCGCGCCGAGCCGAACGCGGCGACGAGGAGGAGGAAGACGGCGCCGAGGACGCCGGCGGAGAGCGCGGCGATGGTGCGGGCGGCGGCGGCGGCGGACTCAAACTGGCCGCCGTACACGACGTAGAGGTCGTCGGGCAGGCCGCCCTCGGCGCGGACGCGCGCGCGCAGCTCGTCCACCACGGCGGCGAGGTCTCGCCCGGCCACATTGGCCTGCACCACGACCTTGCGGCTGCCGGCCTCGCGGACGATGGTGTTCGGGCTGGTGGAGCGGACGATCTCGGCGACCGCGCCCACGGGCACCCGCGCGCCGACGGGCGTGTCGATGGGCAGGGACGCCAGCGCCGTCAGGTCGCCGTTCAGGGGGTCGGCGAGGCGCACCACCACCGGCACGGGCCGGCCGCCATCGAGGAGGCTGCCGACGGGCACGCCGAGGAGGGCGTGCTCGACTGCCTCCCCGAGCGCGCCCGCGCCCAATCCATAGCGGGCGAGGGCGGCGCGGTCTGCGCGGACCTCGTAGGAGGGGATGTCGACCTGCTGCTCGATGGAGACGTCCACCGCCCCCGGGACGGTGCGGGCGATGGCCTCGACGCGCTGGGCGGCGTCCTGCAGGGCGTCGAGGTCTTCGCCGAACAGCTTCACGGCGATGGCAGAGCGGGTGCCGGAGAGCAGGTGGTCGATGCGGTGCGAGAGCGGCTGCCCGACCGTGATGTTCGCGCCGCCGATGGTCGCGAGGTCGGCCCGCAGTGCGGCGAGGAAGGCGTCCCGGTCGCCGCCCCCGCGCGAGAGGTCGAGCATGACGTCGATCTCGGAGGCGTTGACGTCCTGCGCGTGCTCGTCCAGCTCGGCGCGGCCGGTGCGCCGGCTCGTGGACACCACCTCCGGGAAGGCGAGCAGGGCCGCCTCGACGCGACGGCCCAGGCGGTCCGAGGCGTCCAGCGCGGTGCCGGGCCGCGTGACGACGTTGATGGTGAGCGCCCCTTCGTTGAACGCGGGGAGGAAGCCACGCCCCAGCAGCGGCGTGGCGGCGAGGGCGGCGGCGAGGCCGAGCAGCGCAGCGGCGGCGACCCGGCGGGGATGGGCGAGGGCGGCGCGAAGAACCGGCGCGTAGGCGCGCTTGGCGGCGACGGTGAGGCGGCTGTCGGGCTGGTCCAGCGCGGGCGTGCCCGGCAGCAGCCATGCGCAGAGCGCGGGGGTCAAGGTCATCGCGACGAGCAGGGAGGCGATGAGCGCGATGACGTAGGCGGCGCCGAGCGGCGCGAGCAGGCGGCCCTCGATGCCGTCGAGGAAGAAGAGCGGAACGAACACGAGCGCGATGACGCCGGTGGCGAAGACGATGGAGCCGCGGATCTCGACGGAGGCCGCGTTCACGATGGCGAGCGGGTCTTGCCAGAGGGGGCGGGGGCGCGCGCGGTCCTCGCGCAGGCGGCGGACCACGTTCTCGACGTCGATGATGGCGTCGTCCACGACGGACCCGATGGCGATGGTCAGGCCGCCGAGGGTCATGGTGTCGAGGGTGAGGCCGAGCGCGCCGAGGCCGAGGAGGGCGACCACCAGCGAGACGGGGATCGCCGCGAGGGAGACGGCGGAGGCGCGCACGTTGCCGAGGAACAGGAACAAGATGACGGCCACGAGGAGGGCGCCGTCGCGCAGGGCGACGCCGACGTTGCCGACGGCCTGCGAGATGAAGTCGGCCTGCCGGAAGACGCGGCGGTCGAGGCGGAGCCCCGCGGGGAGGTCGGGCTCCAGATCGTCGAGCAGGGCATCGACCCGGCCCGTCAGCGCGAGGGTGTTGGCGTCGGGTTGCTTGAGGACGGCGAGGACGACCGCGGGGGCGGCGTTCGCGGAGCCTTCGCCGCGCTTGGTGGCGGGGCCGAGCGCGACATCGGCGACGTGGCGCACGAGCACGGGCCGCCCGTCGCGCACCGCGACGACCGCCTCGCCCAGCGCGTCGGGGGTGGCGGCCCGCCCGACGACCCGCAGGAGGTACTCCTGGCCGTTCGCCGCGACGAAGCCGCCCGAGGCGTTGGCGTTTCCGGCCTCGACCGCCCGGACCACCTCGTCGAAGCTGACGCCCAGCCCGGCCATCGCCGCGGGGCGGAGGCGGACCTGCACCTGCCGGACCGCGCCGCCGATGGGCACGACCTGCGAGACGCCCTGCACTCCGAGCAGGCGCTTGCGGAGGACGTGGTCGGCGAAGGTGCGGGCGGCCATGGCGGGGGCGTCCCCGGTGCCCTCCCAGGACAGAGACAGGAAGAGCACCTCGCCCATCACCGAGGAGGTGGGCGCCATCTGCGGCGGGGGAACGTCGGCGGGCAGCTGGGGCGCGGCGACCTGCAGGCGCTCGCTGACGACCTGCCGGGCGTCGCGGAGGGGTGTGCCCCAGTCAAACTCGACCCAGACGATGGAGATGCCCACCCCAGAGGCCGACCGCACGCGCCGGACCCCGGACGCCCCGTTGACCGCGGCCTCCAGGGGCCACGTGACCTGGGACTCGACCTCCGCGGGCGCGAGCCCGTGGGCCTCAGTGACGACGGTGACCGTTGGGGCCGTGAGGTCGGGGAAGACGTCGACCGGGATCTGCCGACCGTACACGAGGCCGGCCACGACGAGCAGGACGCTCGCCACGATGACGATGAGGCGGCGCTGGATGGACCAGGCGATGAGCGCGTTTCCCATCGGGGCCTCAGTGTGCGTGGCCGTGGGCCGGGATGCCGCCGGCGGAGGTGGCCAGGAGCACCTCCGCCGCGCCGACGCTCACGACCCGTTCGCCCGGCTGGACGCCCGCGCGCAGCAGGATGCGGTCCCCGTCGCGGGGGCCGAGCGCGACCCGCCGCCGGAAGAACGACTCGCCGCCGTCCATGACAAAGACGATCGGCGCGCCGTTGTCGTCGACCACGGCCGACGCGGGCACCACCGCGCCATCCAGGGCGTCGGCCGTGAACACCCGCGCATCGACGAAGGCGCCGGGCAAGAGATCCCCGGGGTTGGCGAAGGCGAAGATCAGCGGGACCGTGCGGTCGGTCGGGTCCACCGCCGGGCCGACGGCGACGACCGCGCCGCCGGTGGTCGGGTCCACCAGCACCGGGGCCTCGCGGCCGGGCACCGTGAACATCGCGCCCTGGGGCGCCCGCACGCGGGAGGCGTCGCGCTCGAACACGCGGGCCTCGAGCCAGAGCTGGCTGGCGTCGACGATCTCGGCCACTGGCGCGCCGGCGTCGAGGACCCGCCCGGCCGACGCGCGGACGAAGGCGACCTGCCCGGCGATCGGGGCGCGCAGCTC
>JBEIVK010000346.1:0-4702 GCA_040373935.1 Alphaproteobacteria bacterium | reverse complement strand
CGCCCCCGGTGCCGGGCGGGCCCTCGCCCGTCTGCGGCCCGCAGGCCGCCGCCCTCGCCGCGCTGCTGCGGGCAGCGGGGGTGGAGTCCGCGGGGGTGGGCGCCGCCGACCTCGCGCACGAGCAGGCCGTCAAGCTGGGCTGGCTGCACGTCTTCGGGCTGTTGGGCAGCGCGTTCGGCGGCACGGTGGGGGAGCGCCTCGCAGCGGACGGCCCGCAGGTGGACGCCCTGGCCCGGGAAGTCGCCCCGGTGCTGGCGGCGGGCTTCGGGCTGCGCGGTGGGGCGGACGCGCTGGGGGCGCGGCTGCGCGCGTACACCGCGCGGGTGCACTTCTTCCGGGCGTCGGCCAAGGAGTGGCCTTGGCGCTCGGGGGCGGTTTTTGCCGCGGCGGCGGCCCAGGGGCGCGCGCTTCCGGCAGCGGCGGCCCTGGCGGCCCGGCTGGCCCCCGCCTGAAGGCGGCGGGGCCCGGGGGCGTTGCGGGGGGCGGCGAGCCCCCCGCCCCAAGAGAAAGTGCCGGGAGAACCGGAGGGCCCGGGCGGGCCCGGCGGCTCAGGGGCAGTCGAGGGCGTCGGCCGGCTCGGCCGGGATGTCGGTGACGTGCAAGTCCAGGCAGTACTCGGTGCCGTCCGAGGTGCAGGTGCCGCACGACGCGCCGAAGAGTGCGAGCAGGCCGCAGATCTCGTCCGGGTCGTCCGTGCCGAGCAGGGGCTCGATGGCGCCCGCGAGGTCTCGCACGTCGAGCTGGCCCTGCAGGTCGCCGTCTTCGATGGCCGAGCAGTCTTCGGCGAAGACGCCGGAGAACTGGAGGCCGGAGACGGAGACGGCGAAGCCGGACACGTCGAAGGCGGTGTCGATGGGGCCGACCTGGAAGAACGGGTTGGAGGCGAAGTCGGCCGGCGGGACGTCGTTGCAGGAGTCGGGGCCCGACGGGTCGGCCACGCCCACGCGCGCGTAGAGGGAGTCGCCCTCGACGGCCGTGACCTCCATCACGACCTGATCTTCGAGCTGGCCCTGGAGGAGATCGCCCACGCCGGCGGGCTCTTCGAAGGTGCCCTCGGTGAGCTTGAGGAGGTAGGCGCGGCCCTCGAGGTCGCAGGAGACGGGATCGCCGGCGTCCTCGGTGGTGAAGGAGATGGACTCGCCGGTGGGCGTGGAGTCCGCGCAGTAGCTCACCGTGGCGGTGTAGAGCGTGCCGGGGCGGAGGTCGTCCGAGAAGGTGAAGACGACGTCGTTGCCGTCGGTGGTGACGTCGCCGGCCACGGCATTGCCGGCGGCCTCGACGCTGATGGTGGCGCCGGCGTCGGCCTCGGTGAGGGTGAAGCGGATGTCCTCTTGGGTGAGGGAGACGCCGGTGTCGGCGTCGTCCGGGCTGGTGGCGACGACGCTGTTGGTGCAGTCGTCCGAGCCGTCCGAGCCGTCGGTGCCGTCGGTGCCGTCGGTGCCGTCGGTGCCGTCGGTGCCGTCTGCGCCGTCTGCGCCGTCTGCGCCGTCGTCGCCGTTGCCGACCGCGCCGGTGTCCCCGAGCTTGGACGAGCCCTCGGCGCACGCCGCGAGCAGGAGAAGAACGCCGAACCGAGCCAACCGCATGAAGCCTCCATTCCAGGACCGGCGCATCATAGCCGGTGGCGTGGCGCTTGGGGGGCCTTGGCGTGACGACGGCGCATCAGGGCGGCGGAAGCGGCCATTCGCCAGGGCCAAACTCACCGACCGCGTGGACTTCGGGGGCCAGCACGACCCCGGCCGCGGCGTGGACCCGCCCCCGCGCGAGCCGGATGAGGGCCAGCACGTCCGCCGCGGTGGCTCCGCCCGTGTTGACGATGAAGTTGGCGTGCAGCGGGCTGATGCGCGCCCCGCCGACCGCGTGGCCCTTGAGGCCGACGGACTCGATGAGGCGGCCCGCGTGGTCCCCCGGGGGATTTTTGAAGACCGAGCCGCAGGAGGGCTGGTCCAGCGGCTGGGTGGCGCGGCGGCGGGCGAGGTGGTGGGCCATCGCCTCGGCCTCGGCGGCGACGGCGTCGGGCGCGTCGTCCACCGCGAGGGCGGCGGCCGTGACGAGGGCGCCGGGCGGCAGGGTGGCGTGGCGGTACGCGAAGCCGAGGGCCTCGCCGGGCAGGCGGGCGGTTTCGCCGCCGGGGAGGGCGAGATCCACCCAGCGCACGCGCGGGCCGATCTCCCCCAGCGCCGTGCCGGCGTTCATGCGGATGGCGCCGCCGACCGTGCCGGGGACGCCGGCCAGCGCGCCCAGACCGCCGAGCCCGAGCCGGGAGAGGCGCTGGAGCAGCACCGCGTTGGGGAGGCCGCCGCCCACCACCGCGACGCGCGCCCCGGGCGGGCCCTCGATCGCCGTGGCGCGGAAGCCGGCGCCGAGGCGGAGGACGAGGCCGGACACCCCGCGGTCGCTCACGAGGAGATTGGAGCCGTTGCCGAGCACGAAGGCCGGGCCGGGGGCCAGCGCGGCGGCGAGCTGGGCCGGCGTGTCCACCACGGCGAAGGCGCCGGCGGGGCCGCCCAAGCGCCACCAGCCGAGGCGCGCCAGGGACGCGCCCCGCTCGACGGTGCAGCCGGCGGCCTCCAGGGCCGCGACCGCGGCGCCCAGGCTCACTTCACGCCGAACAGGGCCCGCAGGGCGCCGAGATCCGACTGGATGGCCGTGCGGTTCCAGTAGAAGGCGAGGCCGCGCGCGCCGCCCAGCTCTTCGCCGCCGCCGGCGCGGCCAGGGCCGCCGTGGACCTGGTTGGGGAGGACCATGCCCGGCGGCAGCACCTGGTCGGCCACCTTGTCGGTGGCGGCGACCACGCGGCCGTTCCACGGCGCGGCCTCCATCAGGAAGGGGCCGAGCCAGTCCCGCCCTTCGGCGTACACCGAGCTCACGAGGCAGCCCTCGCCGCGGGCGACCAGGGCCGCCGCGGTGGCCGCCGAGCCGTCGTAGGGGAGCAGCGTCGCGCAGGGACCGAAGACCTCGTGCGCGTGGACCTGCCTGGCCGTGGCAGAGTCGCGCGCGCGGAGCAGCGTCGGCCGCACGAAGTAGCCCTTGCCCGCCGGCGCGCCCACGCCGTCCAGCGCGTCGGCCCCGCCGAGGAGGAGGTCCGCCTCCTCTTGCAGCAGCGCGATGCCGCGGCGGGCGTCGCGGAGCTGCCCCGCCGTCGCCACCGGGCCCATCGTCACGCCGTCCACCGCCGGGTTGCCGACGACCACCCGCGACAGCTCGGCCACCAGGGCGTCGGCGAGATCCCCGGCCATCGACTCCGGCACCAGGATGCGCCGGACCGCCGTGCACTTCTGGCCCGTCTTCTGCGTCAGGTCCGTCACCAGGTTGCGCAGAGCCGCGTGCCAGAGCGCGCCGCCCACCTCGACGTCCGGCGCGAAGACCGCCGCGTTCAGCGAGTCCGCCTCGATGTTGACCCGCGCCGAGCGCGCCGCCACGCCCGCGCCGCGGCGCAGCGTGGCCGCCGTGTCTGCGCTGCCCGTGAAGGCCAGGGCATCTTGCGGGCCCAGGTGGTCCAGCAGATCGCCGGCGCCGCCCGCCACCAGCGAGAGCACGCCCGGCGGAAGGATGCCCGCCTCGACGATGATCTGCACCGCGCGCCAGGCCACGAGGGCCGTCGCCGTCGCGGGCTTCGTCACCACCGGCACGCCGGCCAGGAACGCCGCCGCGATCTTCTCGAAGGTGCCCCAGGCCGGGAAGTTGAAGGCGTTGACGTGCACCGCCACCCCCGGGCGCGGCAGGTAGAGGTGCTGCCCCACGTAGCGGGCGCCGCCGCCGAGCTTTTCGGCCTCGCCGTCCAGCAAGAAGCGGGCGTCGCCCATCGAGGTGCCCAGGCGCGCGTAGGCGGCGAGCGTGCCCGTCGCGCCGTCGACGTCGAACTTGCCGTCGCCGCGAGTGGCGCCGTTGTTGAGCGTGGAGAGATCCAGCAGCTCTTCGCGCTTCTCGTGGAGGGCGCGGCTCATCGCCTTGAGCAGGGCGCCGCGCTCGGCGAAGGAGAGGGCGCGCAGGGCGGGGCCGCCGACGGTGCGGGCGTGGTGCAGCGCGGCCGCGAAGTCCAGGCCCTCCGTGGAGGCCGTGGCGACCGGGGCTTCCGTCGACGGGTCCACCAAGGTGGCGGCGCGGCCGGTGCCGGAGACCCAGCGGTCCTGAAGGTAGGAGGTGAGGGTGATCACGAGGCCTCCGGCCCCGGAATGGGGCGTGTGGGGGCGGTGGCCTAACCCGGGCCCGGCCCGCCGTCCGCGCCGCCGCGCGCCGTCCGCGCCGCGTCGCCCGGCCGGCTGTCCGCTTGACGTCCGGGGCTGCGTGCGTAACGGAGAGGACGAGGCGGCCGTCTCACGACGCGCTTCCCTCCGGGCTCCTTGACATCGCCGTGATGCATCCGTCCCGTGCCGGTCGCACGGGGCTCGATCCAGCATCCGTCGGTGTCGCGTACCCAACTTCGGGGGCGAAACGGTTTCGACGGGGTTGTGCAAGTCGAGGCTGCGCGCCGAGGTCCCGGAACCTTGTCAACACCGGGAACCAATCAACAAGTGCCAACAACAACCAGCACTTCGCTCTCGCCGCCTAACAAGGCCGCGTGAGCCGTCCGGCCGGACTCCACCAGGGGGGTCCGGTTTGGGCGTGTCTAATCCTGGATAGTCCCGAGCCGCCCCGTGGCGTGACGGCAGAGGACGATAAACATCTCTCAAAATCGCCGCCAACCGTCGTCAAGGGGGGG
>JBEIVK010000436.1:0-3935 GCA_040373935.1 Alphaproteobacteria bacterium | reverse complement strand
GCGGGGCAGTAGAAGCCCGCCGCGCAGGGCTGGTCGGCATTCCCGGTGGGCATCGCCCCGCCGCGGCGATAGGCGCGCTCCGCCCCGAGGTCTGCCCCATGCGCGCCACCGCCGTCGCCCACCCCAACATCGCCGTGGTCAAGTACTGGGGCAAGCGGGACGCCGCGCGCAACCTCCCCGCCGTCCCGAGCCTCTCGGTCACGCTCAGCCGCTTCACGACCACCACCACCGTCGAGTGGGGCGGCGACGCCCCGGCCGACGACGTGCAGCTCAATGGCGCGCCCGCTGCGCCCGCCGCCGCCGAAAAGGTCGCTCGCTTCCTCGACCTCATCACCAACGGCCCGCGCCCCCGCTGCCGTGTGGTGTCGGTCAACGACTTCCCCACGGGCGCCGGGCTCGCCTCGTCCTCGTCCGGCTTCGCCGCCCTGGCGCTCGCCGCCACCACCGCCGCCGGCGCGCCGCGGGCGCCCGAAGCCCTCTCCGCCCTCGCCCGCCAAGGCAGCGGGTCCGCCTGCCGCAGCCTCTGGGGCGGCTGGGTCGAATGGCGGCTCGGTGTGGCCGAAGACGGCGGCGACAGCCACGGCACACCCCTCGCCCCGCCCGCGCACTGGGACATCCGGGTCGTCGTCGCGATCGTGGATGGCGGCGCCAAAAAGGTCGGCAGCACCGCGGGCATGGGCGCCACCCAGCGCACCTGCCCCTTCTACGACCGCTGGGTGGAGACGGCGCCCGCCGACGTCGCCGAGGGCCGGCGGGCCATCCTCGCGCGAGACCTCGAGCGCCTCGGCCGGGTGATGGAGTGGTCCACCCTCAAGATGCACGCGACGATGCTCACGACGGAGCCCTCGGTCCGCTACTGGCAGGCGGACTCCCTGCGCGTGCTGGACGCCGTGGACGCCCTGCGCGCCCGGGGGGTCGGCGCCTGGTGGACGATGGACGCCGGCCCGAACGTCAAGGTCCTCTGCGCGGCGGCGGACGCCCCGGCCGTCGAGGCGGCGTTGCGCGCCGTCGTCCCGCGCGTGGAGACCTTGGGGGTCGGCGGTGACGCCCGTCTCCTCGCCTGACGCCGCGCTGGCCTTCTTCGCGCCCGGCAAACTGGTGCTCGTCGGGGAGTACGCCGTTGTCGACGGCGCTCCCGCC
The DNA here is from genome assembly GCA_040373935.1 of Alphaproteobacteria bacterium. Taxonomy (GTDB): domain Bacteria; phylum Myxococcota_A; class UBA796; order UBA796; family UBA2385; genus JBEIVK01. Next base: position 2,795 of record JBEIVK010000436.1, on the reverse strand, counting down.
ATCGTCCTCGCGGTGGACCGCGGGGTGCGCTGCGTGCGGCGCCCGGCGACCGGGCTGGAGATCGACACCCCCACGGGGGACGACCGCTTCGTGCGCCCCGCGCTCGCGGGGCGGTCCGGGCGCTTCACGTTCACGGACGCCGTGCCTGCGTCCACGCTCTCCAAGCCCGGCTTCGGCGGGTCCGCCGCCGCGTGTGTCGTCGCCTGCGCCGCCGCCGGCCGCCCCCTCACCGACGCCTTCGCGCTGCACCACGCCGTGCAGGGCGGGGGCTCGGGCGTGGATGTCGCCGCCTCCATCGCCGGCGGAATGATCCGCTATGAGGCTGGGCTCACAAAGGATGCCGGCCCGCCCGTCACGCCGCTGGTCATCTGGTCCGGGGCCTCCGCCGCCACCGGGCCGCGGGTGGCGGCGTACCGCGCGTGGCCCGGCCGCGCCGCGTTTGTGGCCGAGAGCGCCGACATCTCCGCGCGCTTCCCCACCGAGCCGCTGGCCGCGCTGCGCGCCTCCGGGGACCTCCTCGTCGCGATGGCCGCCGCGGCCGGGCTGGACTACCTCACCCCGGCCCACGCCGAACTCCGCCGGCTCGCCGCCCGCTTCGGCGGGGCCGCCAAGCCCTCTGGCGCGGGAGGGGGCGACATCGCGGTCGCGCTCTTCCCCGGCCCCGAGGCCGCCGCCGACTTCTCCGCCGCCGTCACCCGCGCCGGCTTCCTCCTGCTGCCTGTGCGCCCCGCCGCGGGCGCCGGCCCCGTTCCAGGGTAGAGCCCCCCATGCCCGACGCCGTCCCCGCCATCTCCGCCCGCAAGGCAGACCACCTCGACCTCTGCACCGACGGCGACGTCGGCTTTAAGCACAAGGGCACGCTGCTCGACGAGGTGGAGCTCATCCACGACGCGCTGCCCGAGCGCGCCCTCTCGGAGGTGGTGCTCGACACCCCCTTCGCCGGAAAGGTCCTGCGCGCCCCGCTCGTCATCGCCGCCATGACGGGCGGAGTGGACCGCGCAGAGGCCATCAACCACGACCTCGCGGCCGTCGCCGAAGAGCTTGGCATCGGCTTCGCGTTCGGCAGCCAGCGGCCCCTGCTCGTTCGCGGCATCCGCGAGGGCTACACCGTGCGGGACGTCGCCCCCACCGCCCTCGTCCTCGGCAACATCGGGCTCGTGCAGGCCGTGCAGACCCCCACCGCCGCGCTGGCCGAGCTGTGCGCCTTCTCCGGGGCCGACGCCCTCTGCGTGCACCTCAACCCGGCGATGGAGGTGGTCCAGCCCGAGGGCGACGACGACTTCCGCCGCGGCCTCGACACCATCGCCCGCTTGGTCGCCGAGCTGCCAGTGCCGGTCATCGTCAAGGAGACGGGCTGCGGCCTCTCCCGCAGCGTCGGCGCCCGGGTGGCCGCCCTCGGCGTGCGCTGGGTGGACACCTCCGGCGCCGGCGGCACCTCCTGGGTCGCGGTGGAGACGCACCGCGCCCGGGCCGGCCAGAAGGCCCTCGGCCAAACCTTCTGGGACTGGGGCATCCCCACCGCCGGCAGCGTGGCCCAGCTCTCGGGCCTCGGCCTGGGCATCTGCGCCACCGGCGGCGTCGCGGATGGCCTCTCCATCGCCCGGGCCATCGCCCTCGGCGCCACGGTGGGCGGCGTCGCCCGCCCCTTGCTGCAGGCCTGGGCCCGCGGCGGGCGCGACGCCGTCCGCTCCGAAGCCCAGCGCATCATCGCCGAGATCCGCATCGCAACCCTGCTCTCGGGGGCGTCTCGGCCCTCGGAGCTGTCCGAGCGTCCGCTCATCGTCGGCCCCCGCTTGCGCGCGTGGGTCCCGCGGGGCAGCCCGCTGTGGGAGCGCATGGAAGCCGGCGTGTGAGGCCAACTCACAGCGCAAACCCACTGGCGAGCGCGGCGCCTCGCCCTTCCACGCGACCCTCTCGCCCTTCCGCGCGGGCAACGTCCCCTCACAGGCAGGGCGCCCGCCCGGCCTCCGGCCGGGCGCCGCGTCTCCTCCGGGGTCGCGGCGGCGCCGCTCCGTGCCGGCACGCCGGCACCGGCCCGTCGGGCCGCCCTCCGGCCCCGCAGGCGCGGTGGCCCCGCCCGGGCGCCCCGCACCGCATCCACCTTCCCCGCAAGTAACGCCTACTCTCAAGCGGAGCGTCAGGGCGCTTTCGGCGCCGCCAGCTCCGCCAAGAGCTGCGTGAGGGTGATGCGCTGCAAGAAGAACCGGCTCGCGCTCTCCGCGTTCATCGCGATGCGGCGCGGCTCCGAAGACACGCCCTCGACGTACACCTCGAAGCGCGGCACCTCCATCTCGTGCTGCGCGACGTAGCGCCCGACGACCAGGGCGATTCCGGCCAACTCGCGGTCCAGCTCGCCCGGGCGGGAGGTGAACGCGAGCACAACCTCGGCGACCTGGGGCACGTCCTGCTTCTTGCCGCCCCACACGCGGATGGGAGCCTCCACCCGGGTGAGGTCGACATGCACGCGCCGCAGCTCGATCGTCAGCGCGTCCTCGAAGTCCCCCGGCCCGGCGATGCGCAGCGGCTCGGTGCGAAGCTGCACGCGCAGCTCGTCTTCGAGCAGGCGGTAGGGATCGGCCGGGGGGCCGGGCCGCGCCCCCGACGCCGGCGACAGCCCGGCCACGGCCTCCGCCGCCGCATCCGGAGCGGGCGGCTGGACAAAGTGCGCCGTTCCGCCCACGACGACGCGCACGGCCAAGGCCAGGCCCCCGCCGCAGATGAGCGCGACCGCCAGCACCCAGACCCGCACCAGGGGGCGCGGCGGCTCCGAGGCCCCCGCGGCCGCGCGCACGGGC
>JBEIVK010000335.1:0-4811 GCA_040373935.1 Alphaproteobacteria bacterium | reverse complement strand
GGCAGGGAGAAGCAGGCGCACCGGGGACCGTCACCCGTCGCGCGCGCGGCGGCAAGCGGGGCGGCGGGAGGGAGGGCGTTACGGGAGGGAGGGCGCGCCCTCCCTCCTGTCCCCCGAAGAAAACCGGCGGCGGCCCAGCGCGGCGAGCGTGGCGACCATCCCGGGGAGCAGCGCCAGCGGGGCCGGGGCGGAGGAGCAGCCGCGGGCGGGCGCGGTTTTCGAGGTGGCGGGGCTGGCGTCGCCGGAGGCGGTGTCGGCCGCGGCGCCGGTGTCGGCGGGCGGGCGCGGCCGGGTGGAGAAGGACCAGCGGACCTCGGCGCCGAGGGCGGTGCCGTCGCGGAAGGGGAGGCCGGGCAGGACGCTGGCCGAGAGGTCGGCATCGATGGGCAGATCGACGGTGGGGACGAGGTGGACGATGTGGCTGTTGTCCCCGTAGAAGACCCAGGTGGTGAAGGGGATGGGGCCGTCGGGGCCGGCGAGGGTGAAGCGGTCCGGCGTGACGGTGGCGCTGACGAGGCCGCGCGGCAGGATGACGCTGACGCGGGCCTCGGGGCTGCCCTGGGCGGTGCCGTGGCCGGGGTCGCCGTCGTGCGGCCAGGTGCCGAGGTGGGTGCGGGGGCTCGGGCGGCCGTGCAGGCGCGCCCAGAGCTCTTCCCAGTAGCGGGCGACGACTTCGCCCTCGCACGCCGGGGTGCCGGGGAGGTGCGGGTCGTCGAGGTGGGCGCCGCCCCAGGGGAAGCGGCTGGCGTATTGGGCGACGAGGGCGGGGTTCTGGGAGCCGAAGCCCACGAGGGCGATGGCGGTCTCCAGCAGGTCGTGGCCGCTGTCGAAGGCTTCGGCGTCGGCGGCGATGCCGAAGTCGGCGTACAGCGAGGGGAAGATGTCCTCGGGCAGCCAGCGCGGCGGGACCTCCTGGGCGCCGTGCAGGCTGGCCCAGATGAAGTCGCTCGCTTCGTCGAAGCTGTGCCCCTCCGCCCAGCCGTGCGCGGCGTCCTTGATGCTCGACCAGTTAAAATAGAAGGCGTCGAAGGTCTGGTCTGCCATTCCGTGCGAGGCCATGCCCAGCAGGAAGGCCGTGTGGCGCGCGCAGTCGCCGTCGGCGGCGGGGGCCGGGCAGTGGGCGCGGATCCAATCGAGGTAGGCGCCCTGGAAGGGCTCCCAGTGGGCCGTCTCGGCGTAGGCGTGGCCGATGGGGTAGCCGCCGTCCGGGAACATCGTGCCGTGGACCAGCGGCGCCTCCTGGGCGGGGGCCGTGAGGAAGTCGCGCAGCGCCGGGTCTTCGATGTGGGTGAGCGCGTGGCGGCTGATCCAGACGTGGGTCGTCTGGCCGTTGGCGGCGGCCGGCGGGGCGGCGGCGACGAGGAGCGCGAGGGCGGGCGGCAGCATGGGCCGGAGTGTAGCGCCGTCGCGTGGCGGGCGCGTGGCGCGGCTCGGCGTGGTAGAGCGGCGCAGCGGAGGAGGGAGCGTGGAGCTGACGGTGGCCCGGCGGACCTACCGCCCCTCCATCGCCGCGCTGGACGCGGTGGTGGGCCTGGGCGAGCGCTGCGGTCTGCCCTTTGCGCGGCTCGACGTGCCGGGGATGCTGCGCGCGGCCCGGCGGCGGGAGCGCCTGGACGACTGGGGAGATGAGGCCTTCCTCCAGCGCTTCGAGCGGCTGATGGAGGCGGCGCGGGCGGCGCCGCTCACGGCCCTGGCGCGCCTCGTCACGCGCGAGGCCTGCATCAAGGCGGTGGGCAACCGCTTGCGGTGGCACGACTGGGTGCGGCGGCACCCCGAGGTGGCGGGCGTGCCGGTGGCGGCGCCGCTGTTCATCCTCGGCTTCCCGCGCACGGGCACGACGCTGCTGCAAAACCTGCTCTGCCTCGCGCCGGGGCGCCGGGCGCTGCGCTTCCACGAGCTGATGAACCCGGTGCCCCTGCGAGACGACCCGGCGGCGGACCTGCGGGTGCGGCGGCGGCGCACGGCGGGCATCGTGCGGGCGGCCTATGCCATCGCGCCGGAGCAGGGGTCCATCCACGCGATCGGCGTGGACACGATGGAGGAGTGCTGGCCGCTGTTCTTCAACAGCTTCGCGGTGATGAACTACGACCTCGCGGGCGGGATGGAGGACTTCGGCGACTGGATGATGGCCCAGGACATGGTGGGGCCGTATCGGGAGTACCGGGCGCAGCTCCAGATCTTGTCGGCCGGGCGGCCGGAGGCGCAGCTCCTGCTCAAGTGCCCGGAGCACTTGTGGAACCTCGACGCCCTCTTCGCGGTGTTCCCGGACGCGCGGGTCATCTGGACGCACCGGGACCCGGTGGCCTCGGTGGCGTCCTACAGCAGCCTCGTCTCCCTCAACTTCCGCATGTTGTACGGCCGGTTCGACCCGGTGGCGCTGGGGGATCACGTCGCGCGGCGGCTGCGCTTCGGGGTGGAGCGGGCGATGGAGGCGCTGGCCCGGCTGGGGGACGAGTCGCGGTTCTTCGATGTGGATTTCCAGGCGTTGCAGGCGGATCCCGTGGCGATGGTCCACCGCATCCAGCGGCACTTCGGCGAGGCGGTGGCGCCCGGGCACACGGCGGCGATGGAGGGCTTCTTGGCCGCCGAGCGGGCGGACGCCAAGGGCAAGCACCGCTACAGCGCCGAGGCCTTTGGGTTGTCCCGGCCGGAGATCGAGGGGTCGTATGGCCGGTACATTGAGCGTTTCGGCATTCTGCCGGCGCGCCGGCCGGCCTGAGCGGGCGCCGCGTGGGGGAGGCGTGCTACGGTGGGGCGATGGGTCCGCGTCTCTCGGGGTGGGTCGGCCTGCTGCTCGCGGCAAGCTGCGGCTATGAGTCTTATTATCCGCAGCCGATCGGCCGCGCCGGCGTGCGGCTGGACTCGGGGGCCGGTGGCAGCCTGAGCTGCTCCTCCGACGCCGACGTGGCGGGCGCGCCGCGGGTGGCCTTGTCCGTCACGAACACCGCGGGCTCGCCCGTGGACCTTCGCTACATCGGCCCCGATTGCCAGCCGGTGGTGGTGTACGCCTTCACGTTCCCGGGGGAGGTGTACACCCGCGAGGCCTTCGAGGGCGCGTGGTTCGACGTGCGGGACGAGAACGGCAGCGTGCTGTCGGTCTGGCAGGTGCCCGACGGCGTGGGCGGCGCGCACGCGCAGGTGGTGCCGTGAGGGCCGCCGCGCTCGCCGTGGTGGCGCTGGGGCTCGGCGGCTGCCGGCGCTCCTTGCCCGAGGACGCGCTGTGCAAGGAGGTGGGCTACGCCATCGCCGGCCGGACGGTGCAGTGCACAGGAGACGAGGCGCTCGGCAACGCGCGCTTCGCCGCATTTGAGGACGACTACACCTGCATCGACGTCCCCGTCGAAAACCTGACCCAAGACACCGCGGCCCCGGTCGCGCCGCAAAACCTCTACCACTGCCCGCTCGCCATCCGAAACCTGCCGTGCGAGCTGGTGCTCGACTACGGGGACGACCTGGACCGCTGGCTCACGGCCTCGCCCGTGTGCGCCGCCATCACCGAGAGCGGCGGCGGTTCCGCCGCAGACAGCGCGTCCGCGGCGGCCGACTCCGGGGGTGCGCCGTGATGGCTCTGCTGCTCGCGGCGCTGCTCGGCGGGGCGGCGGCCGAGGCGCGCCCCCGGTACTGCGAGTTTAACTACCCCATCGCCGGCTCGGCCGGCTACGCCAACGCCCAGGTCGCGCGGGCCACCAACACCAACACCCACAGCGCCGCGGCCTTCGCGGAGCGCACGGGCCAGCGCCTCGGCATGGTGGTCCCCAACGGGCAGGGGCGCTCCGGCGGCTTCGGCTACATCGCCGCCGAGATGAACTGGACCTTCGGCGCCGCCCGCGTGCCCACGTACTGCGCCGACACCGGCCCCGGCACCTTCGACGAGCCCATCTGGGGCGGGGACCCGATGGCGCGCCACGCCAAGCGCGAGCGCGTCTACGAAGAGCCGCTGGACCTCTACGCCACCAACGCCACCTTCGGCTTCGGCACCCGCACCCTCGGCGCCTTCTACAGCGCGGCCGTCACCCAGTCGGTGCTGGGCTACCGCGCCTGGGCGGTCCCCGCCCAGCTCATGAACGTCTACCCCGTCTTCTTCGCGCCGCTGGTCGGCAACTACCAGCGCGGGGACGGCGTGGCCTCCTACGGCGTGGACTGGATCGGCGGCGCCTACCTCGACACCGCGGTGCTGGGGGCGCGGGCCGGCTACACCGGCGCCCGCGGCTTTTACACCTCGGTGGACGAGCGCTTCATCGGGCTGTTCGGCACCACCTCGCTCGGCGGCGGCGCGCGCGGCGGCTCCACGCCGTGGTCCTACCTGCGGGCCGGGGTGCAGCGCTTCACCCTGCGGCGCTACGGGATGCACAAGATCGCCAACCAGGTCGGCATGTCGAGCGTGTTCCTGCGGGACTTGCCCATCGCGGGCGGGACCGACGCGACGGAGGCCCTGGCCGCGGCCGGCGAGGACCGCTTCCGCACCCTGCACGTGCAGCAGCAGAGCATCGCCGGGCTGGTGGACGTCGAGCTGGCGGCCAACCTGGGCCAGGGCGGGCTCTTCGAGGGGCACGTCGCCGTGCACACGCCCGGCTTTCACCCGGAGCCCCAGGCGGTGGTCGGCGCGCAGCGGCGGCGGCAGCCCCGTCCGTCCAAGGGCGCGGGCGCGCTGGTGAAGCTCGGCGCCGTCACGCTGCCGCCCCGCTACACCCTCGGCGTGGAGGGCGGCACGTATTTCTCGGCCCGCGCCGACTTCCCGCTCGGCGAAGCCCACGAAGGCGGCGGCTTCATGGTGTCGGTGCTGTTCAACGACCCAGAGCAGCTCTCGCTCT
>JBEIVK010000452.1:0-3804 GCA_040373935.1 Alphaproteobacteria bacterium | reverse complement strand
CGCCCGCCGCGCCACGCGCCCCCTGCGCGGTCCATCGCGAACCACTGCCCCCCGGGCCCCACCGCCACCGCGGCGCCGTCGCCGACGGGCAACGCGCGGGTGGTGCCGGTGTCGGGCCAGAGCAGCGTGGCGCCGACGAGCAGCGCGGCCCCGCCGGGCAGCCAGGTGATCAGGCGGGATCCGGGGCGCGGAGGCCGTGGGTGAGGGTGATGGCCGACACGGCGTGCTCCCAGGCGTCCAGCGTATCTTGCCAGCCCGTGGGCAGGCCCGGCGCCCGACGTTCGAGCAGCGCGTGCAGCTCTCGCGGGCCGTGCGCGGCCCGCCATCGCTGGTAGCCCGCTTTCTCCAGGCGATAGCGGTCCACCACCCCCCGGGCCACGCAGCGGCCCAGGCGCTCGACCTGCAAGCGCTCGCCCGGGGTCAGCGCGTCGGGCGGCACGATGAGCTCCAGGTCACCACTCACCCAGACGGGCGGGCGCGGCCCCGGCGGCCCCGCGGCCCAGCGCCGGCCGTCCGGCGTGGCGGCGAAGACACCGGGCACGCGCCGCAGCACGCCCACGCGGGCGAGGCGGGCGAGCAGGCGCTTGACGAGGCCCAGCTCGACCTCCTCCCAGGCCTCGTCGACCCAGGGCCGCGCCAGCTCGCCGGGCAGCGTCGGGTAGATGGCGAGGCCGTCCCGCTCCCAGCGGGGAAAGAACAGCTCCCGCGCGCCTTCACGCAGCAGATCGGCGAAGATGACCTCGTCCACCGCGGCGTCTCCCACCGCAGCCAGGGCCGCCCGCACGACCGGCAGCCCGGGGTGGAGGTCCCGGTCGATCAGGCGACGCAGCAGGCGGTCCGTCGCTGCGCCGTCATCCCCGGCGAGGGTTCCGTCCAGGCCAGCATCCAGGGCGAGCGCGCTGCCCTGCAGCGGGTCCGCGCGCACCGCGCCGAGGGCCTCCAACGCGCGCAAGGCGAGGCCCCAGCGCGGGTGCGCCTCCAGCGCCACGCCGGCCCCGATGGCCGGCTCCCCGAGTCGTTGGCCGAGGCGGCGGGCGTCCGGCTTGGTGAGGGCGCCCGCGAGGGTGCGCCGGGGCTGGACCGCCTCGATGGCGGCGGCGAGGCTGGCGGCGTCGTGGAGGAGCGCGACGGGCCCGGGGCCGGGCGGCGGGAGGTCGTCGGGCACCGGCCGCAGCGCGGCCTCCTCCCAGTCCAGCGCCGGCGCGGGCGGCGCCTCCACCCCGGGCCCGAGGCGGTAGCGCCCCGCGAAGTCGCCCACCGGCTGGCCGTCCAGCGGGGCCGGCACGAGCAGCCCGGCGCCGACCAGGGCCCGCACGGCGTCGGCGTCGCGCACAGGATCCCAGGCGTGCAGGCCGAACACGAAGCCGTCGTCGGCGTGGCGGGCCGCGGCGTCGCGGACGCGCAGGGCGGCGGGCGGCAGGGGCAGCGGGAACGGGGTGGGCGCGGCATCCACCGGCCCCCGCGGGGCCCGCGCGAAGCAGACCAGGGCGCGGCCATCGAGGGCCCGCGCCACCGCGCCTTCGGCCCCCGGCCGCACGCGGCGCCGCAGCGGCTCGCCGGGGCGGGCGGGCTCCAGCAGACGCGCGAAGGCCGGCTCAGCGAGGAGATCGTCCCACTGCGCGGCCTCGCGGACGGCGACCTCGCTCCAAGCGGCCGGGCCGTTCATTCGTGCACCTCGATGCGGTACGGGTAGCCCTGCTCGGCCAGGAAGATCTGCCGCCGCTCTGCCATCTCCTGCTCGCGGCTGTCCGCGGTGACCACGGTGTAGAAGACCGCCTGGTTGTCGCCCGGTTTGGCCCGCAGCACGCGCCCGAGGCGCTGCGCCTCCTCCTGGCGGCTGCCCCAGGTCCCGCTCACCTCGATGGCGACCGCCGCGTTTGGCAGGTCGATCGCGTGGTTCCCCACCTTCGACAAGACGAGGGCCCGCACCTCCCCTGCGCGGAAGGCCGTGAACAGGCGCTCGCGGTCGGCGCGCGGGGTCTGCCCGGTGACGATGGGCAAGCCGAGCCGACGGGCCAGCCACTCGAGGGGAGCCAGCTCGGTGCCGAGGACCAAGGTGGGCGTCCCGGCGTGCCGCGCCAGCAGCGCCTCGACGACCGCCACCTTGCGCGCGTTGGCGCTGGCCAGCCGAAATCGCTCGGCGGGGCTGGCGCCGCGCAGCTTCTCGCGGTCTGCGTGGGCGAGGGGAACGCGCACCTCCACGCAGCGGGCCGCGGCGATCCAGCCTTGCGCCTCCAGCGACTTCCATGGCACGTCGTAGCGCTTGGGCCCGACCAGCGCGAAAACGTCGCCCTCATGGCCGTCCTCGCGGACCAGCGTGGCCGTGAGGCCGAGGCGGCGGCGGGCCTGGAGCAGCGCGACGTCGCGAAAGACCGGCGCCGGCAGGAGGTGCACCTCATCGTAGATGACGAGGCCCCAGCGGGCATCGTGGAAGAGCGCGAGGTGGGCGGGCGGGGCGTGCGCGCGCGGGCGCCACGTCAGGATTTGGTAGGTGGTCAGCGTGACCGGGCGCAGCTCCTTGCGCTCGGAGGTCCACTCGCCGATGTCGGCCTCGGTGAGCGTGGTGCGGCGGAGGATCTCCGCTTTCCATTGGAGCAGGGCCGTGTGCCCGGTGCACAGGATGAGCGTGCGCATGCCGAGGCGCACCATGGCTGCCACGCCGACGAGGGTCTTGCCGGCGCCGCAGGGGAGCACGATGACGCCGCACCCAGCGCCCGGACCGCCGTGAAAGGCGTCCACGGCGTCCCGCTGGTAGTCCCGCAAGGCCCAGGGCTTGCCGTCGGGGAGGGTGGCGCGCAGGGCCATCGGCAGGGCCTCGCCGTCGTCGTAGCCGGCGGCGTCCTCGACCGGATGGCCGAAGGCGAGGAGGGCCTGCTTCAGCTCGCCGCGGCGGCGGGGGGCGACGCGCACGCCGCCCGCGCCGTCGTCCTCCGTGAGCAGATCGTGGAGCGGAGCGAGGGTGCGGACCTCGTCGAGGAGCAGCGGGTCCGCGGCCTCCAGACGCAGCCAATCGCCGTCGCGCACGAGCCGCAGCGCGCCGTAGCGGCCCATCTTTTCGTGGATGAAGGCGGGGACGCTCTCGGGGACGGGAAACTTGGCGAGGGCGTGCAGGCGGGCGACCACGGCGTCGGCCGTGTGCCCGGCGGCGGCGGCGTTCCACAAGGAGAGAGCCGTGAGCCGCCAGGTGTGGACGTACTCCGGGGACTTGACCAGCTCGGCGATGCCGAGCAGGAGCTCCCGCGCGGCGGCGGCCTGGGGGCTCGCGACCTCGACCAGCACCGTGAGGTCGCCCTGCACGATGAGCGGGTTCTCCGGGATGTAGGACACGCGGGCGGGCTCCGGCCGAGGGGCCTATCGGGTTGTGCGCGGCGCGCTCAGGGGCGCACTTGTACCCGGGCCGTGTCCACCGCGCTGCCGCCGCGGCCGTCGACGAAGACGACGTAGACGTCGCCCTCGCCGGGCTCGGCGTTCTTGCCGGTCGGGGCTGCGTAGGTGATACGGGCCTCCGTGGGGCCCGTGCCGGGGGCGACGCGCCAGGTCGCCTGGGAGAAGCCGCCGAGCGTGGCGTAGCCCCAGATGCCGTTGTCGGCCGCGAAGGTGCCGTCGATCGCGCAGGTGACGGTGCGGGTGCCGTCGACGCGGGCGGACCAGGGCGCGTCGCCGGGGTCGCCGTCATCGCCGGGGTCGCCGTCATCGCCGGGGTCGCCGTCATCGCCGGGGTCGCCGTCATCGCCGGTCCCTCCGGTGTCCGCGCCGGTCCCTCCGGTGTCCGCGCCGGTCCCTCCGGTGTCCGCGCCGGTCCCT
>JBEIVK010000352.1:0-4645 GCA_040373935.1 Alphaproteobacteria bacterium | reverse complement strand
CATGCAGCTCTCGGCGGCGCCGGGGGCCACGGCCGCGTAGGTGTCGTCGCAGTAGTCGCCGGCGGGCACGCCGTCGGCGTCGGAGTCGAGAGGGGCGGCGTCGGAGTCGGGGCCGCCGCCCTTGGGGGCTGGGCCGGCGCTGCAGGCGAGGAGCAGGGGGAGGAGCAGGCGCATGGGGGGAGTGTAGCGCGGTTTTGGGGCGTCACTCTCCCTCATGCGGCGTGTCAGCAGTAGAGGCACTCGAGCGTGTAGCCGTATCCGTCGTACTCGCCGTCGCAGTAGCCTTCGCAGTAGTCGTCGGCGCGGCTGCCGCGGCAGCCCCAGTAGTCAGGGTCTGGTGACTCGCCGTAGTAGCCGTCGTCGTAGCCATTCTCGTAACAATTGGCCTCCTCTTCGGCCTGCTTCATCTCTTCGGAGACCCCGCACGCGGCGAGGACGGGAAGGGCGAGCATCGCGGCGCGGAGCATCTTTGTTGGGTTCATTGCATCCTCCGGTCAGGTCGGCAGCTCAGCAGTCCGCGCACTCGTAGTACTCGCCGTAGGCGTCGTATTCGCCGTCGCAGTAGCCTTGGCAGTAGTCGTCCCGGAAGTCGCCGCCGCAGCCCCAGCCGTTCGCGTCGGGCGAGAAGCCGTCGTAGCCGTCGATGTAGCCGGTGGCGTAGCACTCGTCGGCCTGGGAAGTGCCGCCGGAGCCGTCGCCGCCGGAGCCGTCGCCGCCGGAGCCGTCGCCGCCGGAGCCGTCACCGCCGGAGCCGACGTCGCCCGAGCCGCCACCCGCATCCTCAGTGTCATCGTCATCGTCATCGTCGTCGCTCGGCTTCTCGAAGCAGGCGATGGCGAGGGTGGTGGAGAAGAGAAGGAAGAGGTGAGACCACCGCATGGTGCTTCCCGTGCGCTTAGTGAGATTTGGTTGTGCGGACCCGGCTGGGTTCGCTATCGGCGAACATATGCGGTCGGTCCGCGCCCGTCCAGAAGGGGCGTCTCCCTCCGTGAGAGACGTTGGTTCGCCTAAGGCGAACTACTGACGGTCATCGGTGGTCGATGCTCAGAACATGGTCCCCGAGCGCCCGCATGACTCCCTTCGCCGACTCGGCCCGCGCATTCGGGCCCTCCGCGTAGCCGTTGGCGTCACCCAGGAGAAGTTGGCCTACGAATGTGGTCATTCCAAGGGGTATCTGTCCGATGTCGAGTCGGGGAAGCGGGTCCCATCCCTCGAGTTCTTGGCGGACCTGATGGAGCGCCTGGATCAACCGCTCTGCGCGGTGTTGATGCCTGTCGACGGTGAAGGGCAGGCCTGGCCCGCGGGGCCGAAGGATGCCGAGGCGCCCCCGGCGCGCGCCTTGGCCGCCTCTCCGTCACCTGCGCCCTATCGCTCCGGGCGCGGTCCCTGAGCGTCCGCCGCCCCTGGCCACCCTCCGCAATCTCCGCTACGGTCTCTCCGCGCCCGCCCGCGGCGCCCCGGGGAGCCCCTGCGATGATCGACCGGTTCCGGCCTGCGCGCAGCCTCGCCCCGGGGGAGCTGGAGGCGCTGCTGGCCCAGGGCTGGTTTCGGCTGGGGCAGCAGGTCTTCACGACGGGGCAGGTTCCGCACGGGCTGCGCGTTCACCCGGCGGTGTGGCTGCGGCTGCCGCTCGGCGCGAGCCCGCTGCACAAGAGCCTGCGCCGCGTGATGCGCGAGGTAGAACGCCGCTTCGCGGTGGACGTCGTGCCCTTCCGCCTCGGGCCGGACGACGCGGAGACGCCGGACAAGGTGGCGCTCTACGCCCGCTATGTGGCCTTTCGCCGCGGGACGGATGGGGCGGACCTGGGCGAGTCGCTGCTCGACGACGCGGGGGACTCGGCCTTCGACTCGTGGTCCGTGGAGGTGCGGGAGGCAGGGCGCCTCGTCGCGTTCAGCGTGTTCGACCTGGCCGGGCAGGCGGTGCAGAGCGTGCTCGGCGCCTTCGAGCCGGCGCTGGCCACCCACGGCCTCGGCGTCTACACGATGTTGGCCGAGGTGTGCTGGGCCGCGGCCCGCGGCCTGGACTGGTACTACCCGGGCTATGTGGCGCCGGGCTGGACGGTCTTCGACTACAAGCTGCGGCTGCGCGGCCTGGAGGCGCTGGACCCATCCTCGGGCGCCTGGGTCCCCTTCCGCGAGGTGGACGTCGGCGCCTGGCCGGCGGTGCAACAGGACCGCGCCTTTCACCGGCTGGAGGCCCACCTCACGCGGCTCGGCGTGCCCTGGCGCCGCATCATCAACGAGGCACACCAAATCCCCGAGGTGGAGCCGCGCTTCTCGACGGGTTTGCGCTTCGCCGCGTACGTCGAGCTGGGCGCGCCGGGCGGGCCGGAGCCGCGGTGGGCTGTGCTGTGGGACCCGTCGGCGGCCCGCTACCTGCTGGTCGCCCTGGAGCTGGTGGGCCGCCTCGTGCGCGACGCGCCGCCGGCCTGCAGCGCCGACGGGCGGGTGGTGGCGGGGCGCGAGCTGCGCACGATGCAGCGCCTCATCGCGCGGGGGCGCAGCGCGCGGCGCATCGCGGGGTTGGCGGCGGAGATCCTGGCGCCGGACGGGGCGGAGGAGGAGTGAGGCCAGCCGCGGGGCGGCGGCCGCTCAGGCGGCGGAGGGGGCCTCGGCGCCGGTGAGGCGCCGGAACACCTCTTCGAGGTTGGTGCGCTCGGGCGCCAGCTCCAGCAGCAGCAGGCCGCGCGCGACCGCGAGGCGGAAGATCTCCGCCCGCACGTCGCCTTGCGCGAGCACCTCGTAGGCGAGGTGCGCTGCCTCGGCCCCCTCCATCGGCCGCACCGCTTGCACGCCGGGGACGGCGGCCAGCGCCGCGCGCACGTCGGCCTCGGGCGGGGCGACGCTGCCCGGGGCGAAGGTGACGTGCAGCAGCGCGCCGCCGCGGGTGCGCGCCGTGATGTCGGCCGTCGTGCCGTCCGCGACGAGCCGCCCCTGGTGGATGATGAGCACCCGGTCGCAGGTGGCCTGCACTTCGGACAGGATGTGCGTGCTCAGCAACACCGTGCGGCGCCGGCCGATTTCCCGGATGAGGTTGCGGATCTCGATGATCTGGTTTGGGTCCAGGCCGGTGGTGGGCTCGTCGAGGATGAGGATGGGCGGGCCGTGCAGCAGCGCCTGGGCCAGCCCGACGCGCTGGCGGTAGCCCTTGGACAGCGTGCCCACCTTCATGCCCAGGCGGTCCCCGATGCCGCACTCGTCGGCCACGCGGTCCACGGCGCGGGCGCGCTCTGCTTCGCCGAGGCCGCGCACCCGGCCGATGTAGTCGAGGTAGTCCCGCACCCGCATGTCCGGGTAGATCGGGGCGTTCTCCGGGAGGTAGCCAAGCTGGCGCCGCGCCTCGACCGGCGCCTCCAGGGTGTCGTGGCCGCGCACCCGCGCCGACCCGCGCGTGGGCGCGAGGAAGCCGGTCAGGATCTTCATCGCCGTGGACTTGCCGGCGCCGTTGGGCCCCAAGAAGCCGACGACCTCGCCCTCGTCCACCGTGAAGCCCACCCCGCGCAGGGCCTGGTGCGTCCCGTAGGACTTGTGCAGGTCTTCGACGGCGATGGCGTGCATGCGGCCTCCGCCCCTGACCTACGACGGCGCCGCCCCCTCCGCAACCGGTGGACAGCGCGCCCGCGCGCCGCTACGACTGCGGCTCCGGGCGGCCTCTGACCCCGCCGCACCGAAGGGCGCGCCATGTCCTCCCGCCTCGAACACAACCTCCTCCGCGACCTCTCCAAAGCCTGCGCCGACTTCGAGATGATCGGCCCGGGGGACCGCGTGATGGCCTGCATCTCCGGCGGCAAGGACAGCTTCGCCATGCTGCACCTGCTGCGGCAGCTCCAGCGGCGCATGCCCTTTCCCTTCGAGATCGTGGCGGTCAACCTCGATCAAGGCCATCCCGGCTTCCCCAAGGAGACGCTGCGCGGCTGGCTGGAGGCCGAGGGCTATGCGTACCACCTGCTCTCCCAGGACACCTACTCCATCGTCAAGGAGAAGATCCCCGAGGGCAAGACCTTCTGCTCCCTGTGCAGCCGGCTGCGCCGCGGCATCCTCTACAACGCCGCCGTCGAGCTTGGCTGCACCCGCATCGCGCTCGGCCACCACCGGGACGACATCGTCGAGACGCTCCTGCTCAATCTGTTGTACTCCGGCCAAATCAAGGCCATGCCCCCCAAGCTCCGCAGCGACGACGGCCGCAACGTCGTCATCCGGCCCCTCGCGTACTGCACCGAGGCCGACATCGCCGCGTTCGCCGAGGAGATGCGCTTCCCCATCATCCCCTGCGACCTCTGCGGCTCCCAGGAAAACCTGCAGCGCAAGCGGGTCAAGCGCCTCGTGGCGGATCTCGCCGCCGAAAACCCGGTCGTCCCCGCCAACCTCTTCGCCGCCCTGCACCGCGTCGTGCCGTCTCATCTGCTCGACGCCCGCTTGCACACCCTGGCCGCGGGCGCCGAGGCCCCCGCCGGCGAAGACCCGTCGATCCTCGCGATCGGCTGATTCAGCGCCCGCCTCTCCGCGGGCATCGGGGCGCCTGCCGGGTGGGCCGGGGGCCCGCCCGGCACCCGGCCCTTCCGGCGGGTCGCGGCGGAGCCGCTCCGTGCGGCGCGGCCTGTCGGCCGCTTGCACCGGCCCTCCGGGCCGCCGCCTCCGGTCCGTG
>JBEIVK010000716.1:0-2436 GCA_040373935.1 Alphaproteobacteria bacterium | reverse complement strand
CGCGGTGCCCGGCCGGGACGGCCGGGCAGGCGCCCCGCTGCGCCCGATGGCCTGGATTCAGCGCCGCCGACGCCGGAGGACGAGAACGAGGGCCCCCATGCCGAGGGCGACGGCCGCTCCGGGGGCGCGCGGCGGGGTGGCGCAGCCGCAGCCGGTGGGTTTTTCGTCGCCGGTGGGGCCGCCGCCGCCATCGGCGCTGCCGTCGCCGCCGGGCGCGGGCGTGTCTTCGCCGTCGCAGTCTTGGTCGATGCCGTCCCCGGCGGTGTCGGGGAGGCCGGGCGCGCGCGCCGGGTCGTCGTCGGCGCAGTCGGTGGTGCAGGGCACGCCGTCGGCGTCGGCGTCGACGGCGGGGTAGCAGGCGGGGGTGTCGAGGCGGAGGTCCCAAATGCCGCGGCCGTAGGTGCCGAAGCGGAGGGTGTTTTCGTGGGCGAGGGCCTCGACGCTCCAGTAGGTGGTGATGGGGGCCTCGCCGCCGAGCACATCGGCCCAGTCGGCCTGCTCGCCGGCGGGGCTGGCCCACGCGCCGGTCTCGGTGCCGGCGAAGACGCGGCCGCTGCCGTCGCGGGCGACGGTGAGGGCGTAGACGAGGGTGGGCGGCAGGCCGTCGCCCCAGGGCTCCCAGGAGGCGCCGCCGTCGGTGGACCGGTAGACCGCGGGGCCTTCGTAGCCGGCGCCGCCGAGGTAAACGGTGTCGGGGGAGAGGGGGTCAAACGCGAGGGCGGTGCCATAGAAATACTGGCCGCCGGGAAGGCCGGTGGCAACCGGCGTCCAGGTGCGCGCGCCGTCCGCGCTGGTGAAGGCGCGGCCGTACGAGGTGACGGCGATGGCGCGGGCCGGGTCTGCCGGGGAGAAGCCGAGGGCGGACAGGGTCTCGTAGCCGTCGCTGCCAAAGACGGGCTCGCTCCACCGCTCCCAGGACCACTCCCAGTCGCTGCTGCGGGTGGCGCGCATGAGGGGGTCGCCCACGAGGAAGACGGCCTCGGGGTCTCGCGGGTCGGCCACGACCGGGGGCAGCCACAGGCGGTTTTGGCCGCCGGGGAAATCGACGTAGGCCAGGGCCGGCTCGTCCTCGCCGATCGAGACGAGGAGGAAGCCGGGGTAGGGCGCGTACACGATGGCGTGGGTACCGTCGGTGGACGAGAGGTGGCCGTAGTCGCCGCTGAGGATTTGGTTGAAGGCGTAGGCCTCGCCGGCCTGCGCGACGCCCTGGGTGACCTGGAAGCCCTGGTCTTGGGAGCCGGCGGCGACGTGGGACGGGTCGGCCGCGCTGGTGAGCGTGTCGTAGTACTGGCTGACGCGCAGGCCCTGCAAGCTGAGGTTGCGGACGGTGCCCAGGCGGTCGTCGCTCTGGTAAAGCCCGCCATCCGTGCCGATGAACCAGCGCTCGCCGGCGCGGCCCGCCACCGGCTCCACGACCAGCGCCATCATGTCGGCGTGGAGCTTGTTCGCCGGGTCCCCGTAGTAGTCGCCCCAGCCGTTGACGACGGCGAAGCTCTCGCCCGCGTCGCGGCTGACGTGCAGCTCCACGCCGCCGTAGCCGACGACGCGCGGGTCCACGATGGAGGCGGCGACGACGTTCCAGCAGTCGGGGAGCGCGCCCTGTTCCTCCCAGGCGGCCCCGCCGTCCGTCGAGCGCCAGAGCACGCAGTCCGAGAGGCCGCCGCCGCTGGCGAGGGCGTAGAGGTCCGGCGCGCCCGCCTCGCTGCCGGCGAGGCGGAGGTTTTGCCCGGGGGCGGCGAGGCTGCCGAGCACCTCCCAGGTGTCGCCGCGATCCAGGCTGCGCTCCAGCACGCCATCGTGCGCGAAGTAGAGCGCGTCCGTGCCGTCTCGCGGCGCCCACAGGTCGCCCTCGGCGGCGGCGCCCGCCCCCTCCCAGGTGCGCAGCACGGTGTAGCTGGCCCCGCCATCGACCGACCGGGAGAGGTGCCAGGTCCAGTAGTCCGTGGAGAGCAGGTAGAGCACCGAGAGGTCCGCCGACGAGCCCATGACCTGGCGCACCATCCAGATCGGCGGCAGCCCGGCCGGCGTCGCCCACGTCGCCCCCAGGTCGGCCGAGGTGTGCACGCCCGTCCAGGCCGTCGCCGCCGTCAGGCGATCCGGGCCGGCGGTGCGGGGATCCCGCGGCCACAAGAAATGCGCCCCGCCATAGACGTCGTCGCCGATCGGCGCCCAGCCCGTGCCGTCCGGCGCGCCTGCCCACACACCCCCCCGGTCGCTGCCGGCGAACAGCGTGTTGCCGTCGAGGCTGGTGCGCCCGGCGTGCATGCGGCCGGCCTGGTTGTCGCTGCCGCGCTCCACCCAAAGGCCGGGGGGCGGCTCGGGGGGCGGCCCGCCGGGGCGCCGCTGCGCCATGAGATCCCGCCCATTCCGGCGCTCCACCTCCTTCCAGTCCGTGCCGGGGGCGGCGCGGTGCCGCGCCGCGATCCACTCCTTGCG
>JBEIVK010000649.1:0-2684 GCA_040373935.1 Alphaproteobacteria bacterium | reverse complement strand
GGCGTCGCCCGCTTGGTGCCTGCGGCACCGCCGCTGCGCGGCGCCGTCCGGCCTCCCTGGCGCGGTGGCCCCACCGCCCGCGCCTCCCCTCACCCTCCGGCCGGCCCCACCGCGCGGCCCACCACCCAGGACGTCGGCGTCTCCGGGCGCTCGGCGAGGCGCAGCACCGGCCCCTCTTCGAGCCGATGCGTGGCGGCGAGGCGGGCCGCCGTCGCCGGGCACGCGCGGATGCGCCCGGGCTCCCCGTAGGCCTCCATGCGCGCCGCGAGGTTGACGGTGTCCCCCCAGATGTCGTAATGCGGCCGCTCGCTGCCGATGACCCCGGCGGTCACCGGGCCCGTCGCCAGGCCGACGCGAAAGCGCACCGGGCTGCCCAGGAACTCGAGCTCGCCCGCGGCCGCCATGAAGTCGAGGGCGGCGTCGGCCGCCGCCGTCGCGCTGCGGGCCGAGGCCCCGCCACCCGCGTCGAGCCCGGCCACCGCCATGTAGGCGTCGCCGATGGTCTTGATCTTCTGGATGCCGTTGCGGCGGGCGATCTCGTCCAGCCGACGGAAGATGCGGTCCAGGTCGCGCACCACCCGCTCGGAGGGCGCCTCGCGGGCGCGCCGGGAGAAGCCCGCCATGTCGGCGAAGAGAACCGTGGCCTCCGCCACGTCCTCCGCAAAAATGCGGGTGTTCTCTCCCCCCTGCCCGGTGCTCTCCTGCAGGAAGCGCGCGGCGCGCTTGGGCAGCAGCGCGTCGAGCAGGGCGTCCGCGCGCGCGTGCGCACGCTCGAGCAGGGCGGTGTTTTGGTCGTAGGCAAAAGCGACCTGCTGGATGACGCCCGCGCTGGCCAGCATCGCCACCGGGTAGGAGAACGCGATGTCGAGGTAGCGGGCCTCCACCGATGCATAGGGCACGGAGAGCGTCGGGTGCAGGTACTCCAGGGCCAACACGGCGAGGGCCCCGGCCACATAGGCCGCCATCACCGCGGCGCGGGCCAAGCGGGTGTGGACCAGGAAGACCGAGATCGTCACCGCCGCCGTCCAAAAGAACTGCACGCCGCCGATGGAGCCGCCGTTGCCGAAGTACCCGCCGAAGGCGTTGAGGTACAGGATGAACAGCGCGGGCACCGGCCGCAGCCGACGCCCCAAGGTGCGACGGCCCAGCGCGTAGAAGGCCAACATCGCGACGGCGGAGACCCCCGTCAGGATGATGATCTCCTCGCCCAGCCCCAGGCTTGCGTTGTGCACACAGGCTGCACCGAAAACAAACGACGTGATGAGGCAGGTCGCGAGGTAGACGCGCTCCCGGAGAGAGGTACGCTCGGCAGCGCCGAACAGCAGGCTCAGAATCGACTTCGGACCCACGGGCTCCCCGGCGGCCCGCTTCCCTACCCTCGCCGGGCGGCGGCGGGGGCCGGATACGCAATCAACCATACAATCCACCGCCTCCCACCGGAGGAGGACGGGCGCCCGCTTGTCCGGTCTCGCGCCCTGATCTCCGATCCGCAGCGGCCCCCGCGCCCACCCGTCCGGAGTCGCCCCGCATGCGTACCTTTCCTGGCAGAGGTCTCTGGCTGCTGCCCTGCGTCGCCCTCGCGCTCTCCGCGTGCCGCAGCAAGGCGGGCGCCCCTTCGGACAGCGCCGCCGGCGGCGGCGCCGACCCCGCCGCGCCCGCAGAGGGCGCCGCCCCGGGCGACTGCGGCGACGGACTGGACAACGACGGCGACGGCGCCATCGACTGCGGCGATGCCGGCTGCGCGGAGGCGCCGGACTGCGCCGCGTCCTCGGACGATGCGGACGGCGACGGCGTGCCGGTCGGCGAAGACTGCGACGACACGGACCCCACCGTCGGGGCGCCCGTGGCCGACGACCCGGACTGCGACGGCGTCCTCACCCACGCCGGAGGCGGAGACCTGCTGCGCATCCCGGCCGGGGCCTTCGACATGGGGTGCACGCCGGGCCAAGCGGATTGCCTGCCCGACGAGTCACCGGTGACGCCCGTCACCCTCGCTGCGGGGCTCTTCCTCGGCGTGACCGAGGTCACCCAGGGCGAGTACGCCGCGCTCATGGGAGCGAACCCGTCCAACTTCTCGGCGTGCGGCGCGGATTGCCCGGTCGAAAGCCTCACCTGGGACATGGCGGCGGCCTTCACCAACGCGCTCTCGGCCGCGGCGGGCCTGACCGCCTGCTACGCCTGCGCCGGGAGCGGCGAGGCGGTCTCGTGCAGCGTGGCGCTCGCACCCACGGCGTGCGACGGCTACCGCCTCCCCACCGAGGCGGAGTGGGAGGCGGCGGCGCGCTGCGGGACAGACCTCCGCTTCGCCGGCTCGGACAACGCGGCGGAGGTGGCCTGGTCACTCGACAACAGCGGCGGAGCGACGGCGCCGGTGGCGGGCAAGGCACCCAACGCCTGCGGCCTCTACGACCTGAGCGGCAACGTCTGGGAGTGGACGCAGGATTGGTACGGCGGAGACACCTACACCGGCACCCCGGTGACGGACCCGGTGGGCCCCGGTGAGGGCGTCGGGCGCGTTCACCGCGGCGGCGCATACGTCCAGGACGAGAGCGGCGTCCGGGTGGCCTACCGCGGCTACAGCGAGCCCATCCACCGCGGCTCCGGCGTCGGCCTGCGGGTCGCGCGGACGGCGCGCTGAGCGCCCAGCCGGCCGCGCCGCGCGGCGGGGCCGCGCACGCGACAGG
>JBEIVK010000514.1:0-3434 GCA_040373935.1 Alphaproteobacteria bacterium | reverse complement strand
GGGCCGACGATGGCGACGCTCTCGCCGGGGGCGATGTCGAGCGAGAAGCGTTCGAGCAGGGGCGGACCGCCCGCCTCGAAGCCTACAGTCACCGACGCGAAGCCCAGCACGGCCGCCACCCCGCTGCCCCGTAGCGCGGGCGCCCCGGTCGGCAAGCGTCAGCGGTCCAGCCGGTCGATGGGCTGCGGCGGCCCCTCGGGGAAGGCAAGCAGCTCCCAGGTCACGAACAGGCGGGGGCGGCGGTCCAATACGGGCTCGAGCGCCGCGCCGATCGCCACGTGCGAACAGGCGGTGCAGAGGAGGGCCTGGAGGTGACCGGGCGAGTCCACGACGAGCGCCATCGCCTCGTCGGCATCCAGTGCGGCGGCGACGTTCTCGAGGTGACGGGCGCGCGGATGGGCGACCCGGGCCGCGCGGGCCGGCACCCCACCGGGGGCCCCGGGCACGGCGTGCGCGACGACCCCGCGCGCGGCGAGCAGGGCGCTGTGCTCGCGGGCCAGCGGCTCGAACAGCGGGAACCGCTGCAGGGCCGGCAGCCCCCGGGCCCGACGCAGGGCGTCCAGCGCGGCGTACAGTTTGGCCTCGGCGGCCGCGGGATCCGGGTTGACGGTGGGCGGGGGCCGCGGCGGCGGCGGGGCGGGCGGCGGGCCGTCGACAAACACGGACCACAGCAGCACCACGCGGGCCGCGGTGCCCTCGCCCTGCACGACCTCCAGGCGGTACGCGCCGGGCGTGTGGAAGCGATCCAGCCAGCGGTCCACGCCCGGATCGAGCGGGATCGCCTCCACCACGCCGTCGGGAGGCGCGAGGAACAACGTGAGCGGGGCCGCGCGGTCGGTGGGGTAGACCGCGACCGGCACCGTGTCGTCCAAGCCCACCTGCTGCGGGATGGGCTTGAGGTCTGCGTGATGCGCGGCCCAGCCCACCACCCACAACACCGAGCCGTCGCCCCAGGTGCGGCTCGCCAGGCCGATGTCCACGGGCGCGCCCGCGGCCGCGACGATGATCTCATCGATCATGGCCTGCGGCAGCTCACCCGCGGTGCGGGCTTGGGCGAAGGAGGCCGGCCCGGGGAAGGCTGCGCGATCCAGGACCGCCCGGCGGGTGGCGACATCGGTCGGGGCGCGCCCGCCCGCGGCGAGGGCGACCAGGGCGCCGGCCGCTTGGGCGAGGCCGCGGTCCCAGCGGGCATGGGGGATGGCGGCGACGACCTCGGCCGGCGCCCCACCCGGCGGAGGGACCGCGCGGTGGGTGAGCATGGCGGGCGCGGCGGCGGCGACACCCGCGGGCGCCCCGCGCCGACCCGCCGGCGCACACCCGGCGGCGAGAAGGCCAAGCAGGCCCCAAAGGCCGAGACGGGACATCGCCCGGGGATGCGGCATCATTCGGCAGACAGCAGGAGCACGGCGGAGAGCCCGTCGGTGCGGACTTCGGCGGCCACCCCCGCGAGGCGGAGCCCCGGGTGGAGCAGGGCGACGCGCCCGGGAGCCTCGCGCGCCCAGCCGTCGACGCAGAGCGCCGGCGTGGCCGCGACGCAGGAGAGAGCCGCCCTCGGCCCCCCCACGAAGCCCGCCGCTTCGAGGCGGCGCTCGGCGGCGGGCGCGTCGAAGGCCCCGACGAGTAGCCCCTCGAGCGGACGTGCGGCCAGCGACGCGAGCGCGGGCTCCGGGCGGACGGCGGCGAGGCCCGCGGCGGCCCGCCACGCGTTGATCGCGTCCAGGAGCGACGCGGCGGCGCCAGAAGGGCCCGACGCCGGCGCGCCGGGCAGCGGGACCGGGGGCTCGCGCGGGGGGTCCACCCCCACGGCGACAGGAAAAGCCGCGGCGGCGACACCATCTGCCGTGCGAACATCCACCCACCACACCCCGGCACCGAGGGCCGGCAGGGCCGTGGGGCCGACGCTGCGCAGCAGGCGCCCGTCGGGCGAGACCACCGACACGGCGGCGCCCGCGGGGACGTCGATCTGCAGGGCCGCGCCCGGGCCGAGGCGGCGGGGCACGGGACCGATGGCCACCACGGGCCGGCCGACGATCGCCACCCAGCGGTCGGCCCCGGGCGCGCGCGCGCGCACGAGCCCGAGGTGGTCTCCCGGCAGCAGCAGCCCGTCAAGCAGCGCCGGCAGGCCGTCCGGCACGGCCCCCGGAGCGCCGCGGCCCTCGACCACCTGCACGACCGGGTGGGGATAGCCGGCGCGCCAAGCCGCCCACCGGGCGCGGGCGAGATCGACCGGCGCGGCGTCCAGGACGAGCGTGGTCCCGGCCCCCGAGAGGCTCTCGTCCCAGGGCAGCCCGTCTGCGGCCTGCGCAACGACGGGATCGCGGGGCGTGGCGGGGGCCGCGGTGTAGACCTCGCCGTCGGGCGCGGGGAGCACGGCGGGCGCCTCGGGGGGAGGCGCAACGACGGGGGCCGCCTTCGCGCAACCAATCCCGAGGGCGAGCATCCAAGGGCGCATCGGGCCTCCACACGGCGTTCGTGGTGTAGCCAATCGCGGCCGGTCTGGCTTGCGCCAGCGCCGTTCCCGCTTAGGAGTCGGCCATGAAGATCGGCGCTCATCCTCTCGTCGTCGCGGCCGCCCTCGGTCTGCTCGGCCCCGCCGCCCTGGCCGACGACGACCTCCCCCCGCCCGACGGCGCCGACGGCATCGCCGGGCAGTGGGTGCTCGCGAGGGCTGCGTCCCCGGGCGTCGCAGCGGCCCCCGCCCTGGAGATCATCCCCTTCGAAGGCCGCCTGCTCGTGGACGACGGCGGGGCATCCCCGTCCACCGCGCCCCGCACCTGGGTGGTGGACGAGGCCGCCGCCACCGAGACCTGGTCCACCGCGGGCTGCACCATCACCCGCCGCTTCGCGGTGGACGCCGACGGCCTTCGGGTCACCGTTCGGGTCGCGACCGGCGCCGGCACCTGGCAAGAGACGGACGCCCGCTACGACCGCCTGCCCACCCGCGGCAGCGTGTAGCCCCGCGGCCGCACCGTCGCCGGGTCGTCGGGGCGGTAGCCCTGCGGGTTCTGTGAACAATGGCGGCAGCACTCGAACGGCGCGCCGTCGATGAACCCGCGGCGCATCGCGCTGAGCACCGGGCCGTTCCAGATGGCGTCGAAGTCGTCCTGGAGAAGGTTGCCCGCGACGGGCCGCCCGGGCATCGGACAGGGCGCGACGTCCCCGCCGATGCTCACGAACGCCGCCCCCCGCAGGAAGTGACAGGGAACGCGGCCGCCGGCCCGCAGCTCCCAGAGTCGCGTTGCCGCGGTGTGCGCGACGATGCGGCCGAGGCGCCGGACGCGCGCCGCGTCGACCCGCGAAAAGTCCCGCTGGAGACGACGGGCTCGCGCACGCAGGCCCGCGCGGGGCGGCGCGGCGGCCATGGGCGGCGGCAGGCTCACCCGAAAGCCCAGGGCGTCCGCCCGGGCGGCGGCAGCGGCGAGCGCGGCGTCGGC
>JBEIVK010000959.1:0-1619 GCA_040373935.1 Alphaproteobacteria bacterium | reverse complement strand
TGGCGCGGTGGCCCCGCCGCAGGGGCCTCGCCCTCAAAACGCGGTGGGCGACCCGACCGACCACCAGATGTCGCCGTCGACGCTCATCGCGTCGTCCCAGGCGCCGCCCAGGGGGTACCGCACGGCCTCGCCGCCCCCGCAGCCGTAGCAGACGGACCAGTCCCCCGCCGGGTCGTGCACGATCCAGTCGGAGTCGGTGTAGCCGATGAGCACGGCGATGTGCCCGGCCCCCGTCCAGTACCCGTGGACGACGACGGGGCGGCCCGCGTCGAGGTGGGCGCGCAGCTCGGCGCGGGTGCCGGAGAGGCCATGGTCGGCGAAGAGGCCTTCCCAGGCGTAGATCTCCGCGAGGCCGGCCGGGGACTGGCCCTGGGCCTTGCCGTAGCGGGTGTAGAGGACGTCGGGGGTGACGGTGGCGTCCCCCGCGTCCGCCAAGACCATCGCCGCCGACGTAATGCCGCACGTGGCGCCCGGCTCGTTGCGGTTGTCGTACTGGTAGAAGTACGGGACGTCCAGCTCCACCCCCGGCGCGTCCACCGTCACCGTGATGGTGTCGGTCGCGACGGTGGCGCCCGCGGCGTCCTCCCCCCGAAGCGTGAGGGTGCGCGGGTAGCCGACCCCCGAGAACGTGTAGGTGAGCGTCGAGACACCGGGGACGTCCACCACGCCGAGGGCGTAGCCGTCGGCGTCGAGGGTGGCGCGGGCCACGCCGGCCAGCTCGACCTCGAAGCGCACCGGATTTTCGACCTCGGCGCCGTCGGCCGGGGAGAGGATCTCCACCCGCGGCGGGGTGGGGGTGCCCGTGTCGGCTGCCGTGTCCGCGGGCGCGCCGCTGTCGGCCGGCGGGCCGCTGTCGACGGGCGCGCCGCTGTCCGGCGGAGGGCCGGTGTCTGCAGGGCGGGCGGTGTCCCGCGCGTCCGCGGGGGCCGACCGCGCGGGCCCCGCGGACGGGGCACAACCGAGCGCGACGAGGAGGAGCGCGGGAGGCGTGGCCCCCGACATGCAGCGGGAGACCATCAGCACTCCGAGACGCAGTCGCAGCTCGTGGCGCACGCCCGCATGGTGGGCCGGGCGGCGCCGCTCGCGCAGGTGCGGGCACAGGCGTCGGCGCCGCAGGTGAGGTTGGCGCTGCGGCAGGCACCCCCGCCCGCGCAGTCGAGGGCGCAGTCGCCGGCGGCAGGGTGGCAGGCCAGGTCCGCCGCGGAGCAGGCGTCCGCGCCACCGCAGGACATCTCGCAGGGGCCGCCGGAAGGACACGCGACCGTCGCGCCGTCGCAGGCGTCCACGCCGCTGCAACGCACGGCCAAGGCGCCGTCTGCACCCCCCTTGCACGGTGGCGCCCTCGCAGGCGCCGATGCCCCCGCAGTCGACGTCGCAGCGCCAGCCGTCCGGGCACACCAGGGCGTCTCCCGCGCAATCGCCGATGCCGCCGCAGTCGATGGTGCAGGTGTCTCCCGTGCAGCCACCGGTGCACGCGCTGGGGCACGCGCCGCCGCCAAAAGCCGTGAGGTCTGCCGGGCAATCGGGGGCGCCGGTGTCCGTTCCAGAGCCGCCGTCCGCGCCGCTCCCGCCGTCGCCTGCGCCGTCCGCGCCGCTCCCGCCGTCGCCCGCGCCGTCCG
>JBEIVK010000891.1:0-1790 GCA_040373935.1 Alphaproteobacteria bacterium | reverse complement strand
GCCGGGGGGGGCGGCGTGGCGGGGGGGGCCCCCCCCCTCCGCCCCCCTCTCTGTTCTGCCCCTTCCGCCGCTCAGCGGCCGGCGGGCTCCCGGTAGCCGAGGGCCTCCATCCCCGCCTCCACCGCGGCGTTTTCCGGGGCTCTCCGCGGCGGGAACCCGCCGAGGGCCGCCGCCGCGTCCGGGCCGGGTGCGCCCTCCGCGAAGCGGCCGCGCCCGGGGCGATCGACCCAGCGACCGCCATCGTCGATGGCCACACGGTCCCGCCCGAGCAGTCCCGGCGGGGTGCAGCCCGGCGCACAACCGGGCTCGCAGAGCCCACTCTCGGCGAGGGTGACCGCGCGGCCGACCAGCGGCCCGCGGCCCCAGGCCCCGCCGTCGAGCAAGGCGGGCACGAGGTCCAAGCCGACGCGCTCGGGGCGCTCCTCGGCGGGGACACCGGGCCCGACGCGCACCAAGGGCACCCGCAGCACCGCCGGGTGCGTGCTGCGCTCGTGCTGCCGACCGCAGCGCTCTTCGAGCAGCACCTCGCCGTGATCCGCCGCCAGCACGACAAGCGCCCCGCGCGCCGCCAGCGCGGCGAGCAACGGCGCGAGCGCCGCGTCGGCCCGGGCGACCTCCTCGGCGTAGCGCTCCGGGTCCGTCGCCGCGGCGCCGACGTAGGGCCCGTGCGGCTCGTAGAGATGCACCCAGAGGGTGCCCGGGCCCTCGGCCGGGAGCCAGTCGAGGGCCATTCGGACCGCCTCTTCGCCCGGCCGTTCGCCCTCGGCCGGCCCGTCGAAGCGCTGCCAACCGCGGCCCAGCCCGCCCTCTGGCCCCGCGGGGAAGGCGCTCACGAAGGCGGCGGACGGCGCGCCCGGATACCGCTCGGGCAGCGTGGGGATGCCCTCAGGCAGCGAATAACCGTGGTGGTTGTTGCCTTCGACGCCCGTCTCCCAGGGCGGGCGCCCCGTGAGCATGGTGGCGTGCGCCGGGGTCGTCAGGCCGATGGGCGTCCACGCGTTCGTGAAGCGCTGGCCCCCCGCGGCGAAGGCCCACAACGCGGGCGTGTGGGTGGGGCTGAAGTGGTCCAGCCGCCAGGTGTCGACCGTCAGCAGCGCGCGCAAGGCCGGCGCGGGCGGCGCCTCGGCGCGACACCCAGCCAACCACAGCCCCAGCCCGACGGCGACCCCGCGCATGCCCTTCGGTAGCACGCCCGGCCGCGCTCGGGTAAGCCCGCCGCCAGGATGACCGACGCGCTCCCGCCGCAGCCCGTCTTCGGCCCCCACCACGAGAGCAACGTCCCGGGGCTCTTCGTCGTCGGGGACATCGCGGACGCGCCGCTCATCTCCGCGGCCTGGGCCCAAGGCCACGCCGTCGGCGCGCACCTGCGCGGCACGCTGCGTCCGTGCGGCGAAGACGGCGTTCTGGACGTCGTGATCATCGGAGCGGGGCCAGCCGGCCTCGGCGCCGCCGCCGCGCTCCAGGGCAGCGCGCTGGCGTGGTGCGTGGTGGAGCGAGAGGCGCCGCTCTCCACCTTGTCGGCCTTCCCCCCCGGCAAGATGCTGTATTGGCCAGAAGCGCCGCCCCCCGGCGCGCCGCCCTGGCGCGATGGCCCCCGCGAGGCCGTCGTCGAGGCCTGGCTTCGCCACCAGCCCCCCGCGGGCCTGCCCTTGCGCTGCCCGGCCACCCTCGCGCAGCTTCAGCGCGTCGGCGGCCGCTTCACGCTCTCGCTGGACACCCCGGAGGGCGCCGTCCCGCTGCGGGCGTGCGCCGTGGTGCTCGCCGTGGGCAAGCGCGGGCAGCCGGTCCCG
>JBEIVK010000050.1:0-12827 GCA_040373935.1 Alphaproteobacteria bacterium | reverse complement strand
CGCGCGGGCGCGGGTGGCGGAAGCCGAGGCGCGGGCCGAGGCGGCGCGCGAGCAGGCCCTCGCCGCCGAGTTGGTCGCGCGGTCGGCGCAGCAAGCGTTGGAGGCCGCCGCCGAGGAGCGCGGCCGGGCCGCCCAAGACCGCGAGACGGCGCGGCGGATGATCGCGAGCCTGCGCAGCGCCGTGGGCGAGCTTCAATCCGAGCGGGACCGCCTGAAGTCGGAGCTGGACACCCTGCGCACCGAGCACGCCCAAGCCTTGGCCAGCCTGATGGTCAGCCGGCGCCCCGACGCCTCCGCCTGAGCGCTCCCAGCGGCCGCCCCAAGACAACACCCGCCACCGCGGCGGGCCACCAGCGGCCACCCGGCACCGCGAGCGGCCCTGAGGCCCGCCGGACGGTCCGCTCCCGCGGGGCCGCACGCCGCGCCAGCCCGCGAGAGCCGCGCAGCCAGCCCCGCCGCCGAAACAGCGCCGGTCCCGAGGTCACCGGGCGCATGCGGGGACGCGGGGCGCGCGCGCCGCAGACCGTGTGGTCGCCTCGGGGGCCGCCCGACACGCTCGCAGCGACGGTGCGGTGCCTGCTCGGGGACCGCACGGCGTCCTGCCCGCGGCGCCAAGCGCGCGACAACGGCACCGGTCGCTCCGTCCCCTTCGTCCCCACCGCCGCGCAGCGCCGGTTGTGGGACCTGCTGGACGCGCAGGGCGACCGTCGCGGGGCGCGGCCTCGCCCACGCGCCGGGGGAGGCCGGGGCTGGGACCGGCGGTGCGGGCGGCGGGCAGGCGGCGCGTGACGACACGGGCGAGCCGCGCCCGGGGAGGCGGGACAGCCAGGGGCGTTGCGGGGGGCCCATTGCCCCCCGCCCCCTGAAAATGGCCTCCCGCACGACGCCGCTGCGTCAGGGCGAGGGGTCGCAGACGTCGCCCAGGCCGTCGCCGTCGGCGTCGGTTTGGGGGAGCGTGGCGCCCTCGATGGGGACGAGGCCGGGGGTGAGGTCGGCGATGATGGCGCCGGAGACGGGATCCTTGAAGCGCGCGTAGAGGCCCCAGCCGCCGCCCTGGTCCCGCACCTTGAGGAGGAGGCGGTTCCAGCCGGCGAGGACGCTGACGGTGGCGGTGAACTGGTCGATGTTGGTGCCCTGGCAGCCGGCGATGTCGAGCACGCGGGCGTCGTTCCACCACGCGAAGACGCCATCGTCGGCGCCGACGGCGAGCGTGAGGCTGCGGGCGCCCGGGCTCCAGATGTGGGCGAAGGCGTAGGCCTCGCGCGGGGCGGCGACGGCGCCGTAGGGCGTGAGCAGCTCGAGGCGGTCGGTGCCTTGGAGGAGGGCGACCCACGTGGCGGAGCCGGCCGCATCGCCGAGCGCGGGGGCGAAGCCGGGCGCGTCTTCGCCGACCAGGGCGTCGTCCGAGGGGCGGCAGCCGCCCGTGGTGGAGGTGCCGGTGAAGGGGCCGGCGCCGAGCCAGGCCGTGACGAAGCCGCCGCCGGACAGCGCGAGGGGCGCGGAGCCAGGACCGTTGCTGAGGTCCGGGCAGGTGTCGTCGGCGTTGGGGACGCCGTCGCCGTCGCGATCCGTGTCGCAGGTGTCCGCCGCGCCGTCGGCGTCGGCGTCCGGGCTGGACCCGGCGGGGGCGCCAAGGCTGGCCGAGGGGCCGACCTCTGCGGCGAGGGTGTACGTGGGGATGTCGGTGGCGACCGGCGCGCCGACGCAGAGGTGGTACGTGCCGGCCGGGAGGTCGCGGTCCCCCGGCTGCTCGGCCGGGTCCAGCGCGGCGCAGCCATCCGGGCCGGGGCCGCCGATGGCGCGCACGGTGGCGTCGGGGGCGACGAGGGAGAGGGAGAGCCCCGCGCAGGGCGCCTGCTCGACGACGCGCAGGGCATCGCAGTCGGCGAGGGAGACGGCGAAGCAGTCTGCGTCGCCGGCGGGGAGGGCGCCGCCCTGGAGCGCGGCGAGCGGCGCGGCATCGGCCGGGAGGTCGTTGGGCTCGGACTCGGGAGAGGCGGGATCCACGCCGCAAGCGGGGGTGCAGCCATCGCCGCCCCAGCGCCCGCCGTCGTCGCAGCCTTCGCCGGCGTCCACGACGGCGTCCCCGCAGCGGGCGGCGGTGCAGTCGCTGCGGCAGGCATCCGGGGCCGTGTCGGAGTTGGCAGCGCCGTCGTCGCAATCCTCGCCGACCTGCACGCGGCCATCCCCGCAGCCCGGCCCCGCCGGCGCGGCGGTGTCGCTGCCGGGGGAGGAGTCTTCGCCGCCGCCGGGCCCACGGCCGGGCCCACCTTTGCCGCGGCAGGCGCCAAGGAGGAGGGCGAGGGCAGCGAGGGCGACAGGCGGGCGCATCGCGGGAGCATAGCGCCGGTGCTACGCTGCCGTCATGCCGGCCCTCCCGATCGTCCTCGTCCTCGGCGCCGCGAGCGCCTCCCCGCTCACCTTCCCGGCCGACGAGTCGGGCACGCCGGTGGATGTCACGGCCCTGGAGGCGAGCGGAGCCGTGCTGGGCCGCACGGGGCGGCTGCTGGTCGCGGCGGCGCGCGGGCCGTGGATGGGAGACCCACGGGTGGCACGGGTGGAGGACGCCGGGCACGGCGTCTGGCGGGTCACGCCCCGTCCGGGCATCGACGAGCTGGCGCTCGCCTGGGAGTGGTGGGAGAGCGGCGCGGTGCGCTGGGCCAACGCCGATTTGGTGTTCGCCGCGGGGCCGGCCGCGCTGCCGGCAGACCCGTGGGTGGACCGCCAGTGGCACCTGGAGAACACGGGCCAGGGCGGGCGCGCGGTGGACGCCGACATCGACCTCGGAGACGCGCTGGCGTTCACGGACGGCGCCGGGCAGCTCGTGGCGGTGCTGGACTCGGGCGTTCAGCTGGACCACCCGTCGCTGTCGGTGGTGGGCGGGCTCGACTACATCGGCCGGGACGACGACGCGAACCCGTCGACCGACGACGCGGCGCCCCACGGGACGGCGTGCGCGGGGGTCGTCGCGGCGCGGGCGGACGGCGTGGGCGGGGTCGGGGTGGCCCCGGGCGCAGACATCTACGCCATTCGGCTCATCGGCGGCGGAACCAGCACCGACGACATCCGCGACGCCTTCTACGAGGCGGTGGACGCCGGGGCGACGGTCCTCTCGAACTCCTGGGGCGTCGGGTCCACCTGCGCCCCCTTCCCCACCATCGCGTCCTTCCGCGACATGCTGCGCTACGCCGAGACCGACGGGCGGGACGGCCGGGGGGCGGCCGTCGTCTTTGCGGCCGGCAACGGCAACTGCGACATCGAGGCGGACGGCCTGCAATCGGTGCCGACGGTCATCAGCGTGGCGGCGGTGGAGGGCGGGGACCGCCGCGCCTGGTACAGCAACTTTGGGTCGCACGTGGACATCGCGGCGCCGACCGGCCTCCTCACGACGGACATGGCGCCGGGCGGCTATGGGAGCTTCGAGGGCGACGACTCCTGGGCGGATGGCTTCGGCGGCACGAGCGCCGCGACGCCCGTGGTCGCCGGCACCCTCGCGCTCATGTTCGCGGCGAACCCGCGGTTGACGGCCGAGGACGCCCGGGCAGTCCTTTGCGAGACCGCGACGCGCAACGACCACGCGCTGGCGGAGTACGACGCGGCGGGGTGGAGCCCCTGGTACGGGTGCGGCCGGGTGGACGCCGGGGCGGCGGTGGCGGTGGTGGCGGATCTCGGGCCGCCCACGGCCCCGGCCCTGCTGCCGCACGGCGGCGAAATGCCGGCAGAGCGCGTGCTGCTGCGCTGGTCGCCCGGGGCAGACCCGGACGGCCTCGCGGTCGACACCGAGGTGGAGCTGGTCATCGAAAGCGGCGCGCCGGAGCTGCGGGCAGTGGGCCGGGATCGCGACGCGCTGGACCTCTCGG
This sequence comes from Alphaproteobacteria bacterium, assembly GCA_040373935.1. Classification (GTDB taxonomy): domain Bacteria; phylum Myxococcota_A; class UBA796; order UBA796; family UBA2385; genus JBEIVK01. The sequence goes on along the minus strand of JBEIVK010000050.1, from coordinate 8,967 downwards.
GCACGCTGCTGGACGGCGTGTCGGTGGTCTGGCGGGCGCGGCACCTCGACGCGTGGGGGCCGGGCGAGTGGTCGGAGGCCGCTGCGTTCACCGTCGGGACGCCCGCGGCGCCTGCCGGCCCCCCCGCGCCGGCGGCGTCCGGCGCGGAGGGCGACCCCTCCGGGCTTGGGGCGGGCTGCGCCACGGGCGGGATGGGGCCCGCGGCCGGCTTTGGGGCGCTCGCGGTGCTCAGCGTGGGGCTGGGGGCGCGCCGCCGGCGTCGGTGAGGGCGCCGAGGGCCGCGCGCACGGCGGCGTAGGTCCATGGCTCGGGGGGCGTGTAGGACCGCAGCGCCGCAGCCGGCAGCCCCAGCTCGGCGCAGGCCCGCTGCTCGAAGCGCCGCCGCCCACGCCCCACCGGGAAGCGCAGCAGGACGGTCGCGCGAAGGCCGGGGTCGATCCCCTCGAAGGGCGGCCCCAACCACCGCGCGGCCTCGGGGGCGAGCAGCACCGTGCGCCGCCCGGCCTCCACCCGCGCCCGCACCAGCGCCGCGAGCGCCCGCGCCAGCCCCGGGCGCTCCACCCCGGGCGGCGCCACGACGACCAGCGCCGGCGCGCCCTGCAGCGCTTCGGACCAGCCCTTGCGGCGCACGGCCTCCAGCGCCGCAGCCTCGGCCTCTGCCGCGCTCAACCGCACGACGGGCTCCTCTCCCACGAACCGCAAGGCCACCGTGGCCTTCCCGCTGCCCGGCGGCCCCGCCAGAACGACCAGCGGCCGCTCGCGCACGGCGCGCGGCAGGGGCTTGCGCCCCAAAAACTCGCTGCTCGTGCCCGCAATGAGCGGTGCGCCGGTGCCTCGCCTGCGGCCGCCCATCCGCCGTCCCCCGCTCTCCGTCCAGCGTAGACCGACCGGCCGCCCCCGGGCAAGCCGGCGGCAGCCCGGCCTCGCAAACTCAGCCGAGGATGGACTTGGCGATCACGAGGCGCTGAATCTCGCTGGTGCCCTCGTAGATCGTCGTGATGCGCGCGTCGCGGTAGAGGCGCTCGACTTCGTACTCGCGGGAGTAGCCGTAGCCGCCGTGGATCTGCACGGCCTTGTCCGCGCAGAAGTTGGCCGCCTCGGAGGCCGCGAGCTTGGCCATCGAGCAGGCCCGGCCGCAGCGCTCCTGCTGCACGGCGAGGGGCTCGTGCTTGTGGGCGTCCTTGAGGGCGGCGGCCTTCCAGGTGAGCAGACGCGCCGCCTCGATGCGCGTGGCCATGTCGGCGACCATCCACTGAATCGCCTGGTTGGTGCCGATGGGCTTGCCGAAGGCGATGCGCGTCTGGGCGTGGGCCACCGCGAGGTCGAAGGCGCGCTGGGCGATGCCGAGCGCCTGGGCCGCGATGCCGATGCGCCCGCCGTCGAGGGTGGCCATCGCCACCGAGAAGCCCTTGTGCTCGTCGTGCAGGCGGTTCTCGGCGGGGACTGCGACGTTTTCGTAGACCAGCTCCGCCGTGCCGGAGCAGGCGATGCCCATCTTCTCTTCGACCTTGGACACCGCGAAGGGCGAGACGGACTTCTCCAGGATGAAGGCCGTCACCGCGCGGTGGCGCTGCGCGGGGTCCGAGGACGCGTAGGTGACGCAGATCTCGGCCTGCGGGCCGTTGGTGATCCACATCTTCGTGCCGTTGAGCACGTAGGCGCCGCTGGCGTCGCGGGTGTAGCGCGTGGACTGCGCCGCGGCGTCCGAGCCGGCGTTGGGCTCGGTGAGGGCGTAGCAGCCGACCTTGCGGCCCTCGGCGATCGGCCGGAGGAAGCGCTGCTTCTGGTCTTCGGTGCCGAACGCGAGGATGGGCCACCCCGCCAACGAGTTGTTGACGGACATGATCACGCCCACGCCGGCGTCGGCGTAGCAGATCTCCTCGAGGGCCGCGACGTAGTGCAGCACCGACATGCCGGCGCCGCCGTACTGCTCGGGCACGAACATGCCCATGAAGCCCATCTCGCCGAGGGTGGCCACGATGTCGGCCGGGAAGGCGTGGGACTGGTCCCGGGCGGGCGCGCCGGGCATGATCTCGCGGCGGGCGTAATCCCGGGCGAGATCCCGGATCTGCTGGACATCTTCGGGGAGTTCGAACATCTGCGCTCCACGGGCGGGGGAGAGCCCTAACCCGCCGCGCGGCGCATTCACCGCCCGGTGAACACCGCGGCGCGCTTGCCGAGGAAGGCGTCCATGCCCTCCTTCTGGTCTGCCGTGTCGAAACAGGCGCCGAACAAGCGGGCTTCCACCGCGAGGCCGGCCGCGAGCGGGAGGCCGTCGGTCGCGCGAACGGCCTCCCGCGTGAGCCGCACCGCCGCCGGACCGACCGCCGCGATCGACCGGGCGAGCGCAACAGCCGCGTCGAGCACCTCGCCGTCTTCGACCACCCGCAAGGCGAGCCCGATGCGGGCCGCCTCGTCGGCCGGGACGTTGCGACCGGTGAGCATGATCTCCAAGGCGCGCTGCGCGCCCACGCGCCGCACGAGGCGCTGCGTACCGCCGAAGCCAGGGATGACGCCGAGCTTGACCTCGGGCTGCCCGAAGACGGCGTTGGGCGCGGCGAGGATGAGGTCGCAGCACATTGCCAGCTCGCAGCCGCCGCCCAACGCGAAGCCCTGCACGGCGGCGATGGTGGGCGCCGGGAAGGACTCCAGCCGCCCCAGCATGGCCTGGCCGTTGCGGGCCATCGCCTCGGCCTCGGCCGCCGAGAACCCCCGCATCTCCGCGATGTCGGCCCCCGCCGCGAAAGCCCGCTTCCCCGCGCCCGTGACCACGAGCGCGCGCAGCCCGTCCCCGGCGATGGCGTCGAGCAGCCCGCCCAGCTCGTCCACGAGGGCGCGGTTGAGCGCGTTGAGCTTCTCGGGACGGTGGAGGGTGATGAGGCCGACGCCGTCGGTGACGGCGAACTGGAGCGTCTGAAGGGCCTGGGACACGGGAACCTCGACGGGGGAACGAGCGGGGAGAGCCGCGCCGACTCAGGCGGCGGGGTACGCGTAGAAGCCGCGGCCGACCTTGCGGCCGAGCCAGCCGGCCTCGACATACTTGCGGAGCAGCGGCGACGGCCGGTACTTGCTGTCGGCGAAGCCCTCGTGCAGCACCTCCATGATGGCGAGGCAGGTGTCCAGGCCGATGAAGTCCGCGAGGGTGAGCGGGCCCATCGGGACGTTGGTGCCCAGCTTCATCGCCGTGTCGATGTCTTCGACGCTGGCCACGCCTTCGTAGAGGGCCTGGGCCGCCTCGTTGATGTAGGGCATGAGCACGCGGTTGACGATGAAGCCGGGGACGTCCTTCTGGGACATCACCGTCGTCTTGCCCATGCGGTGCGCCGTCTCGGTGATGGCGGCGGCCGTCGCGTCGTCCGTCTGCAGGCCGCGGATGAGCTCCACCAGCTTCATGACGGGGACGGGGTTCATGAAGTGCATGCCCATGAAGCGGGCCGGGCGGTCCGTGCCGCGGGCGAGCCGGGTGATGCTGATCGACGAGGTGTTCGACGCGAACAGGGCGTCCGGATGGGCGACCTTGCAGAGATCCGCGAAGATGCGCTCTTTCAGGCCGATGTTCTCGGTGGCGGCCTCGATGACGAGCTGGGCGTCGCCCACGGCGGCGAGGGCGGTGTCCGTGTGCACCCGGGCGAGGGCGGCCGCCGCGCCGTTGGCGGCGAGGAGGTCCTTTTTCACGAGGCGCCCCAGGTTGGCCTCGATGGTGGACCGCGCCTTGGCGAGGGCGGCCTCGCTGACGTCCACCAGACGGACGGTGTAGCCCGCCGTGGCGGCGACCTGGGCGATGCCGTTGCCCATCTGGCCGGCGCCGATGACGCCGATGGTGTGAATGTCGGAAGCGCGCTCGACCGCCATGGGACCCTCCAAGGACCCCGCGCCTAACCCGCGGGCCGCCCAGCGGGCCCGGGGCCCGGCGTCAATCGGCGAAGCCCGACGCGAAGAAGCTCACGCTGCCGACGTTGTTGTTGAAGGGGGCGGCGATCGTGACGTCCGCGTCGCCATCGGCGTCGACGTCCTCCAGCAGCGCGGAGAAGCCGAGCTGGTCGTCCGCGAGGCGGCTGGGGAAGCGGGCGACCGCGTCGGAGGCGGCGAAGGTGCCGCCAGCGGCCAGGGCCGCGCCGTCCATCAGGACGGCCTCCGACACGATGCTGCCGAGCACCGTCCCGCCGAGCGAGCTCAGGAGGAGATCCGGCACGCCGTCGGCGTTGACGTCCGCGTGGGCCTCCCCCGCCACGGAGAAGCGCCCGTTGGCGACCTCCCCCACGACCCGGAAGGCCGCCACGTCCGCGAGATCGGCCGTGGCGCCCAGCGCGTCCCCGGACACGCCGACGACATCCCCGGCGGCGAAGCCTGCGCCCTCGGCGCCGGGGCGGCTCACGACCAGCGTGCCGAAGCCGTCCCCGTCGGCGTCCGGGATGAACCCGAGCTGCAGGCCCGCCTCGTCGGCCCCCTCTCCCAGCAAGCGCACGAAGTCGCCGGGAGTGGCCGACCCGCCGGCGACCAGCGCCGCCCCATCGACCACGACGACGCCGCCCGACCCCAGCGTGTTGACCGCGGTGATGAGCTCGGGCAGCCCATCGCCGTCGAGGTCCGGCGTGCCGATGGTCTCCCCGCCGGCCGAGCTGCCGTCGAGGAGGAAGGCCGCGTCCGCGTCGCGCCGGGTGCCGCCGCCGAGCCCGCGGCTGCCGTGCACGGCGAGGAAGAGGTCCACGCCCGACTGGTAGCGGCCGATGTGGCCGTCCGACGGGCCGGCGACCAGCTCGGCCACGCCATCGCCGTCGAGGTCCGGCAAGGCGGCGACGTCGAACCCGAAGAACCCGGCCGACGAGCGCACCGACGCCACCCGCGCGCTCGCGATGGCCGGCGTTCCGCCACCCGCGAGGGCCGCGCCGTCCACGATGTACACCGCGCCGGCGAAGCCGTCGGCCAGCGGTGCGCCCACGGCCAGCTCGCCCCAGCCGTCCCCGTCGACGTCTCCCAGGTAGGCGAGGTCATAGCCGAGCCAATCGCCCGCCTCCTCCACCGAAGCCCCGGAGGTGCCGATGACCCGCGTGAGCGCGACATCCGGGGGCGGGCCCTCCGCGCCGGCCGGGTCCAGCACGCTCAGCCACCCACCGCAGGCCGGGTAGAGCGCGCCGTCGTGGGCGCAGATCGACCCGTCGCTGTCCGAGAGCGGTCCGCCGGCCACGACTTCGCGCACCCCGTCGCCGGTGTAGTCGTCCAATACGGCGAGCTGCTTGCCGAACCAGCCGTCGAGCGAGGTGGTGTTGGCGACCCACGCCGGGGCGGCGTCGAAGGCGCCGAGCGCGTCCACCTCGCCGTCGCAGTCGCGGTCCGCACCGTCGAGCCGCTCCTTCTCCAAGGAGGAGGTCGACGCGTCCGCGTCGTCGCAGTCCAGGCCCTCGTCGTGACCGGCGAGCTCGTCGCCGTCGCCGTCTGCGTCCCAGTCGGAGCGGGCGTTGCAGTCCTGGTCCACGCCGTCGTACCAGCGCTCCGCGGCGTCCGGGTTGACGGCCGGATCTTCGTCGTTGCAGTCGGTGGCGTCGGCGCCGATGCCGATGTGGCCGTCGCCGTCGCAGTCCCGAGACTCGTCCTCGCCGACCGCCGGGGCGCCGTCACAGTCCTGGTCGATGCCGTCGTAGCAGGCCTCCGGCGCGCCGGGGTAAACCGCGGGGTTGGCGTCGTTGCAGTCCGGGCCGACGCCGATGGGGCCGGCGAAGCCGTCGCCGTCCACGTCGGTCAGGTCCCCGTCCCCCGCGCAGTCGTTGTCGCGGCCGTCGTAGGGGATCTCCGTGGCGCCCGGGTACACGTAGGCGTCGTCCGGATCGCAGTCGTCGGCGTCCGCCGCGCCGTCGCAGTCCGCGTCCACCGCGCGATCGCAGAGGGCCGGGCCGTCCCCGGTGTCCGTGCCGCCGCCACCGCCGCCGCCGCCGCCCTTGTCCCCCGCGCAGGCCCCCAAGCCGAAGAGCAGAATGGTCGTTGCGCGGCGCATGGAGCCTCCACCGGTGTCGCCGGCAGGCTACTCCACGCCGTCCCGGACGGCCAGCCCGATGGTTCCCGTGCTCTTCCTCGCCGAGTCCTTCCTGCTCGGCAGCGTGCCCTTCTCGGTCGCCGCCGGGGTGCTGCTGGCGGGGGTGGACCCGCGCAGCGGCGGCAGCGGCAACCCCGGGGCCACCAACCTCGGCCGGCTCGCGGGGCGGCGCGTGGCGATGGTCGGCCTCGCCGGAGATCTGCTGAAGGGCGCCGTTCCGGTCGCACTGGCCCCGGTGGTCCATCCCTCCCCTGCCCTCGCCGGCCTCGCGGCGCTGGCCGCCTTCGCAGGCCACTGCTGGTCCCCCTTCCTCGGATTTCGCGGCGGGAAAGGCGTCGCCACGGCGGCGGGGGCGCTGCTGGTGCTCGCCCCCGGCCCGGCCCTCGCGGCGGTGGGCGTCTGGCTCGCCCTGGTCGCGCTCACCCGCCGCGCCAGCCTCGGCGCCGCCGTCGCCGCCCTCGTGGTGCCCGTCGGGTGCTGGCTCACCACGCCGGGCGCCGCGCCCTGGGCCATCGCCCTCGGGCTTGGCGTGCTGCTGCGCCACCGGGACAACCTCGCGCGGCTGCGCGCCGGCACCGAGCGCCCGGTCTGAGCGGCCTCAGAGCACCGACTCCTCGATGTAGAGCTGGTCCCCCGGGAAGAGCAGAAAGTCCTCCTGATCGCCCTTCATCACCTTCTGGATGTCCACCGCGATCTTGCGGCCCTCGCGCAGGACGTAGGCCTTGCGGAGGTTGGCCGTCTTGGAGGCGCCGCCCGCCAGCGCCATGGCACGGGTGACGGTCACGCCCTCCTTCCAGGGGATCTGCCCTGGCCGCGCGACCTCCCCGTTGACATAGAACACCTTGCCCTCCGCGACGTTCACGCGGTCTCCCGCGCGCAGCGCGACGTCCGGCTCCTCGCCGCTGAGCAGCTTCTCGATGCTCAGCGACCGCGGCGGCTCTCCGGGCCGGATGAGCTGCACCTCCGAGTTCGACTTGTCGGCCAACACCCCGCCCGCGAGGGACAAGATCGCCAGCACGCCGGACTCTCCGCGCAGGTAGTAGGTGCCCGGCTGGCGCACCGCCCCGAGCACCTGGACCGGCTGGCTCGCGTACTCCACCACGTCGACGCCCACGCGCGGATCCACGAGAAAATCCGCGGCGAGGCGGCCGGCGAGGCGCTCGCCCACCTCCGTCGCCGTGAGCCCGACCACCGCCACGCCGCCCACCATCGGCAGCTGGAGGTTGCCCGCGGCGTCCACGACAAAGCGGGCGCTGAGCTGAGGCTCGCCGTCGACGCGCACGACCAGCGCGTCGCCGGGACCGATGCGGTAGGGCCCGGGCTCGGCGCGGGCCGGCCCGCCCGCAGCGCCGCCGAGCACGCCGACAAGGGCGAGCAAGGCCGCGGACAGCCAGCGGGAGAGTCGGCGTCGGAGCGGGGCGCTCGGCATGGCGAACCTCGTTGGGAAGGCGGGGGACGGGCCGGCGACCCGCCAAGGCCGCCCGGCCATCCCCTCGGCCACGATATCCTTGCGCGGGGGTGGGTACGATGTCGGGCATGCGGGAGCTGCGAGACGCCTTCGGCTCGAACAGCCGTTTCCGCGCCGTGTCTCTCGGCGGCGCGGCGCTGTTCTTGTCGCTCCTTGCCGCGGCCGTGATGCTCGTCCCAGGCCCGGCTCCCCTCGCCTTGCTCGCCGGGGCCGCCGGGGTCGCGGCCTTCTTCTTGCGCCCCGCCCCCGTGTTGCTGGGCTTCTTCGTGCTGCGGATCTGGTTGGACCTGCTCTGGTGGCTGCCCTTCAAGGTGGGCAGCCTCAACCTGATGGAGCTGTACACCGGCGGCGTGACGGCGCTCTGCGGCGTGCTCTTCCTCTTGGAGATCCGCCGCCTCGCCGCACACCCGGCCCTGGTCTTTTTTGCTCCGTACGTGCGTGTGCTCATCGTTGGAGGGGCGCGCAACTTCGAGCTGCGCAGCGCGGTGGAGATCTTCGCGCGCTATCTGAGCCCGCTGCTCATCGGCTTCCTCGTCGCGGGCTTCATGGACACACGGGAGCGCCGGCGGCGCTTCTTCGTGGTGACGGCGCTCGTGTGCGCCGTGCCGGTGGCGCTGAGCGTCTTCCACCTGCTCAACGGCCAGATGCGCACCTACACGCTGGCCGGCTACAACCGGCTGCTCGGCGGCTACAAGAACCTGCACGGCCACGCGCTCTCGATGTTCCTCATCGCCGCGATGGCGACCTGGTGGTGGTTCGAGGCCAGCACACGGGCAAAGCGGGCGGCCATCGCGCTGTATGGCGGGGCGGCCGCCATCTGCCTCTACTTCACCTACGTCCGCACCGGACTGCTCGCGCTGGCGGTCTTCGGGGCGACGCTGCTCTGGATCGAGAAGCGGCAGCGGCTGCTGTTCGCCGGGGGCCTGGCGTTGGCCGTCTTCGTGCTGCTCAACCCGGCGATGCAAGACCGCTTCAAGGACTTCGTACTCATCTTCGCGCCCGATGAGAACGTCCTCGCCACGCGCAAGATCGGCTCGGGCCGCTTCGGCATCTGGTCGGCCGCCATCGGCGAGTACCTGCGGCAGAGCCCGCTGGACATCGTGATGGGCCTGGGCATCGGCGGGCACTTCCTGCTCACACGGGAGGCCTTCAACCCCTACAGCATGGCCTCGGATGGCAACGTCGACGCCCACTCCGACTACCTGACCATGACCTTCCAGGTCGGGCCCGTCGCCACCCTCTCGTACCTGGCGATGCAGGTGCAGGCGTTGCGATGCGGCCTCGATGTCCACCGGCGCAGCCCGGACCCCTTCATGCGGCGGGTCGGCGCGTTCGTCGTGGCGATGTCCATCGGCGCCACCGTGGCCAACGTGGTCTCCAACTCGTTCATCAACCGCATCACGCAGAGCTGGATGTTCTGGTCGCTCTGCGGGCTGGTCTTCGCCGAGTGGATGGCCTTGCGCCGCGAAGG
>JBEIVK010000907.1:0-1748 GCA_040373935.1 Alphaproteobacteria bacterium | reverse complement strand
CAAGCGGGCGGCGCTGGGTGCCTGCCTGGTTTTCCTGCGCCTGAACGGCCGCACGCCGCAGCCGGACGGCCCCGACTGGGAGGACCTGGTGCTGGCGGTGGCGGGCGGGCAGCTCGATCGCGAGCAGACGGCACTCCGGTTGCGCGCGCTGGTCTGGGAGCCGCGGTGACCTGCCCGGGGTGCGGCGCGTGATCGCGACCGAGCGGGCTGGAGGATGCCGTGAGGCCAGCCCGCTGAACTTGGCGCCCTCACGCCGGGCCCTCCGGGCCAGCTCACGCGGGGTACGGCGCGCGCGATGGTGCTAGGATGCGAACGTCGCCGGCTCTAGCCCGGTCCGGGCCGCGCCCCCGCGTCCGGGCCCTCGCCCTGGCGCGCCCACGCGACGGCCCACTGGCCCATCAGGGCGGCGATCAGGAAGTCCGCCCACGTCGTGTAGAACAGCCAGACGTCCTTGCTCCAGGTGAGCGCCACGAGGAGGTTCGCGCCGGCCATCACGGCGCCCGTCAGCGCGAGGCCGAGTCCCAGCCGCCGCGCGTGGACGTCGCGGTAGGGGAGGTAGCTGGCGACCCGGCGGGCGAGCAGTTTGCCGCCGCCGAGCGCGTCGAGCGCGAACGCCACCGCGCTCACGCCGCCGAGCACGGTCGCCTTGAGCTGCACGGCGAATTCCGAGTCGAAGTACCACGAGAACCCCGCGGAGAGGAGCAGCATCCCGACGCCGAACAGCGCCATCCCCCCGAGGAGATCGACGGGCCGGCGCAGCAGGTGGCGGAGCGCCCACTGGAGCGGCAGCAGCGCGAGCCCGGCTCCGGCGGTGACCAGCGCGGCCGTGCGCAGGTCGGTCAGCTTGCCGGTGACGAAGAACAGCAGTCCGAGGGCCACGTCGGCCGCGATCGCCGGGGCGTTGCGCCGGAAGACGCTGTTGTCGATGGCCGGCCGGTCCCCTTGACGGCTCACCAGCAGCGCGCGCATCCGCCCGAGGTACGCGTGGGGCTCGCGGTGCGATTCCCACAGGGTGACGCCGTCCCGGCTCACCCGCAGGCCGAAGGTCCACGCGTTTCGCGGCCCGGACTCGAACACCAGCGGCCCGGCCGCGGAAGGGATTTCAACCCGATGCAGCCGGTAGGGTTCCTGCTGGTAATCCTGCCGATCCTCGCGGGGCCCCTCCGGCGCGTCGACCACGAGCCGGGACCACGTGAACGCGGTCTCCAACGCGACGGGAATCTCGGCGCCCTCGACGACGGGGCGGAAACGGTAGGTCCAGAGCTTCAAGGGCGGCGCTCCGCGGCGGTTCAGCGGGCGGGAGTCTCCTCGTCCGCGAGCAGTCGCTGCGCGAGGAAGCCGGCCGGGGCGATGAGCAGCGTCAGGAACAGGACCAAAATGAAGTTATCCAGCACGTTCACGGAAACGACGGCGTGCGGCCCGCCCACGGCGCGGGCGATCCAAGCGAGGGCCAGCGCCCCGCATCCGTAGCGGAGGGTGGCGAGGTAGGCGCGGTTGCGCTGCTGCAGCTGGTACTCGTCGATGGCCTGCTCGGGCGCGTGGGCGATGAAGCTGAGGTCGGAGAGGAACACCAAAATCGCGGAGACCACGCCCGTGAGCAGGCAGAGGGCGGACGCCACGAGCGTGGCCGGCTTTCCCTCGGCGAGGACGAACTTGAGCGCGAACCAGCCCCACAGGCCGGTGAGCGCGACCTGGAAGAGCCGGTGCACGGCGCGCGGGGACAGGCTCAGGTAAGCGGCGGAACGTTT
>JBEIVK010000469.1:0-3686 GCA_040373935.1 Alphaproteobacteria bacterium | reverse complement strand
GGGTCGGCCGGGCCCCACCCGGTCCCGACCTCGTCCTGCTCACGCTCGACACCACCCGGGCGGATCACCTCTCCGCAGCCGGCGGGCCGGCGCCGACCCCGGCCCTCGACGCGTTCCGGGCATCCGCGCGTTGGTTCGACGCCGCCTTCTCCCCTGCGGTGCTGACCGGGCCGGCCCACGCCGCCGCCCTCTCCGGCGCAGAGCCCGCGCGCCTCGGGCTGCGGGCGAACGGGCAGCGGCTTGGCGCCGCCCTGCCGTGGGTGCCCGCGGAGCTCGCGGCGGCCGGCTTCGAGACCGGCGCCTTCGTGTCGGCCGCCGTGCTGGACGCCCGCCTCGGATTTTCACGAGGGTTTTCCGCCTTCGACGCCCCGTCCGATGCCCGGCTCGTCGCCGGCCACGGCCTGCTGCGCGCGCGCGGCCTCCGCCACCGAAGCGGCTCCGCGTTCGCGCGGCCCGGCGCAGAGACGGTCGCGCGCGCCCTGCGCTGGTGGCGACACCACGAGGGGGCCCGGCGCTTTTTGTGGGTCCACCTCTACGAGCCTCACTGGCCCTACACGCCCGACGCGGCGGCCGCGGCGGCTGCCGGCCTCTCCGACGCCGCGCCCCTCGGCGTTCCATCTGCCTTGCGGGGGCGCCCCTGGTCAGCGGAGGAGCGGGCGCGGGGGCGCGCGCTCTACGCCGCCGAGGTCCACGCCCTCGACGCCCGGGTCGGCGCGCTGCTCGCCGGCGTGGGCCCGGGCGCGGTGGTCGTCGTGGCGGGGGACCACGGCGAGAGCCTGGGCGAGAACGGCGTGGACTTCGGGCACGGTTCGGACGCCGGCGCGCCCGAGGCCTGGATCCCCCTCGGCGTGCGCGCTCCCGCGCTCCCGCCCGGCCGCGTGGCGGCCCCGGTGTCCTTGCGGGCGGTCGCGGACACGCTGCGGGTGTCGGCGGGGCTGCCGGCCCACGGCCCAGGGCTCCTGGGTGCGTTCGACGGCCCACCCGCGTCGCCCGTGTGGACCCGCGCCTTCTCCAGCGGGCCGCGCGGCTCCACGCTGCGCGCGGTCGCGGCGCGGCAGGGAACGGGGTCGCTGGTCTGGCGGGCCAGCGGCCCGTCGGGCGGGACCGACCGCGGGGCGGACCCCCTGGAGCGCGCGTTACAGCCGGCGGACCTCGGCGCGCTGCTGCCGGCGCTGACCGCGGCGGACGGGCCCGCCCCGGCGGTGGACCCGGCGCTGGCCCCCGCGCTGGAGGCCCTCGGCTACCGGGAGCCCAGCGCTTCGGGCGTGAGCGCGCCCAGCTCGGCGTACAGATAGACGTTGGCTGCCACGGCCTTGGCGAAGACGCCGAGGTGTAGGCTCTCGTTGGGGCCGTGGGCGGTCGTGTTCGGGTCCATCACGCCGTTGAGGATGAGCGGCAGGTCACCGAAGCGGCGCCCGAACAGCGCAACGAAGGGGATGGACCCCCCGACGCCGACGCGCACGAGCGGGTGGCCCCAGGCCTTGCGGTACGCGCGGTCGGCCGCCGCGAACGCAGGGCCCTTGGGCTCGTAGAGCCAGCCTTCGCCGCTCCAGTTCGTCTCGCGCAGCGCCACGCGCACGCCCCCGGGCGGGTCGACCAGAAGCGCGCCCTCGAGGGCGGCGAGGATCTGCGCCTTCGTTTGCCCGGGCGCGAGGCGCACCGACAGCGTGGCGCTGGCCTTGGTACGAAGCGCGTTCTTTTTGCGGTCTGGCGTCGGGAGGGTGGTCGCCACCACGGTGACGGCCGGCTGGCGCCACATCCACTCGGCCGGCGGGCGGCCGCGGTGCGGCAACGGGCGCACGCCGTCCACGAGGTGCGCCCCCTCTGCGATGACGGCGTCCGTGAGCGGGACCGACCATGCTTCGGCGCGCCAGTCCTCGGGCACGTCCACCCGCCCCACCGCGAGGCGCCCGTCCTCGTCGGTGATGCGCGCCACGAGACGCATCAGCGCGATGCTGACGTCCGGCACCATCCCTCCCCACAGGCCGCTGTGGCCGTCGGCGTGGAGGGCCTCGCAGCTGAGCTCCAGCTCGATGAGGCCGCGCAGGCTCACGGTGAGCCCCGGGATTTCGGGGGAGGGGTTCTCGCAGTCCGTCAGCACCATCGCGTCGGCGGAGAAGGCGTCCGGGAATGCGTCCATGAAGCGCTCGAGGTTGGGAGAGCCGATCTCCTCCTCCCCTTCGATGAGCAGCTTCAGGTTGACGGGCAAGCCCCCCGCCTCGGCCATCCAGGCGCGGATGGCGGCGAGGTGGCTCACCCAGCCGCCCATGTCGTCGGCGCTGCCCCGCGCGTAGAGGCGACCGCCGCGCTCTTCAGCGGCGTGGGGCGGGCTGTCCCAGGGCTCGCCCTTCACCGGCTGGAGGTCCAGGTGGCCGTACACGAGCACCGTCGGGCGCCCCGGCGCGGCAGCCGGGATGCTGGCCGCCACGCAGGGCAGGGCGCCGTCCAGCTCCAGCAGGCGGGCGTCTGCGCAGCCGAGGGCCGCGAGGTCTTCGCGCACACGGGCGGCGAGGGCCCGAACGTCGCCGTGGTGGGCGGCATCGCAGGAGATGGCGGGAAACGCGAGGTATGCGGCGAGTCCCGCGAGGGTGTCCGGGAGGGCGGCGGCGGCGCGGCGGGCGACGGCGTCGGCCGGTTCGGCGGCGATCGGGGTCATGGACGCTCCTGAGCGCGCCCGCGTATCCTGTCCGGGCGCGGGGCCGGCGCCGCGATAAGCCCGGAGGCCATGCCGGACGCCCTCCCCGCACCCGCGCCCGTCGTCGAGGCCGTCGACCTCTCGCGGCGCTTCGGCGGCCGCTGGGCCTACGCCCGGGTGGATCTCCGCGTCGAGCCGGGGGAGCGCGTGCTCGTGTTCGGGGCGAACGGTTCGGGGAAGACGACCCTCCTCCGCACGCTCTCCACGCTGCTGCGGCCGAGCCACGGCACGCTTCGCTTGTTCGGGCAAGACCCGTCGCGGCCGGGCGGCGAGGCGCTGCGGCGGCGTATCGGCTTTTTAAGCCATCAACCCGGTCTCTACGAAGACTTGTCGGGCGCGGACAACCTGCGCGTGTTCGCGCGGCTCGCGGGCCGCCCGGTGGACGCCGCGGCGCTGCTCGCCCGGGTCGGCCTGGACGCCCGGCCGGAGCCCATCCGCGCCTGGTCGGCCGGGATGCGCAAGCGCTTGCAGATCGCCGCGTTGCTCGGCCAATCGCCGGACCTCATCCTCGCGGACGAGCCCTTCACCGCGTTGGACCCAGAGGGCGTGCATCAGGTGGTGGCGCTGCTCGCGGCCTTGCCGGGCACGCTCATCCTGAGCACCCACAACCTCGCGCGGGCGGCCTCGCTGTGCGGGCGCGCCCTCTTGCTGGACGCCGGGGTGCCGCGCTGGTCGGGGCCGGCGGCGCAGGTCACGGCGGCGTGGGCGGCGCTGTTCCCCCAAGGCGACGCCGAGGCGGCCGAATGATCCGCGCGCTGTCGGGCTTGCTCGCGAAGGACCTCCTCGTGGAGTGGCGGGCGCGCGCGCCGCTGTTCGCGCTCGCCTGCTTCGTGCTCACGATCCTCCTCCTGTTCAGCTTCGCGGTGGGGGCGGACACCGCCGCGCTGCGGGCCCACGCCGGCGCCTACGTCTGGCTGTCCTTGCTGCTTACGAGCACGCTTCTGCTCGGCCGCTCCTTCCAGATCGAGACGGAGTCGGGGGCCTTGGAGGC
>JBEIVK010000455.1:0-3768 GCA_040373935.1 Alphaproteobacteria bacterium | reverse complement strand
GCGACCCGCCCCGACCCGCGCCAGGGGCCCGCGGCGCCGGGGGGAGCGTTGCGAGGGGGGCGGAGCCCCCCTTGCCCCAAGATCTCATGAAACAAGCCTCACACGTCGATCCCCGCCCGACGCAGGGCCCGCAGCACGCCCGGGAGCTGCCGCAAGGCGAGCAGGGCCCGGCGCATCTCCGGCAGGGGGCCGGCGGGGCTGCCGAGGAGGGCGGCGCCGGCGTGGACGCGGCCGTGGACCCCGCTCTGGGCGGCGACCTGTGCGCCAGGGCCGACGCTGGCGTGATCGGCCACGCCCACTTGGCCGCCGAGCACGGCGAAGTCGCCGATGGTGGCGGAGCCGGCGATGCCGGCCTGGGCGGCGATGCGGACGCCGCGACCGAGGACGACGTTGTGGGCGATGTGGACCTGGTCGTCGAGGTGGCAGCCGGGGCCGATGCGGGTGTCGGCGAGGGCGCCGCGGGCGATGGTGCAGAGGGCGCCGATGGTGACGTCGTCTCCGACGTGGAGGGCGCCGACCTGGGGGACGCGGCGGAGGGCCTCGGGCGGGCCGCGGAGGGCGAAGCCGGCGCCGCCGAGGACGCTGCCGGGGCCGACGGTGCAGCGGGCGCCGAGGGTGACGTCCTGGACGAGCACGACGCGGGGGTGCAGCGCGGTGTCGGGGCCGACGGTGCAGCGGGGGCCGACGACGACGCCGGGGCCGAGCCACGCGCCGGGATGGACGGTGGCGGTGGGGTGGACGAGGGGCGGTGGTTCCCCGGGGAACGCGGGGTGCTCCACGGGGAACAGGAGGTGAAGGAGGGCGGCGAAGGCGGCGTCTGGGTCCTTCACGACGGCGACGGTGGCGCCGTCCGCGGGGGCGCGCGCGAGCACGAGGCCCGCGGGGTGGCCCGGGGCGACCGGGCCGCGGGAGAAGCAGAGGTCTCCGGGGCCGGCGGCCGCGAGGGGGGCGACCCCGGTGATGAGCCGGGCGCCGTCGCCGTGCAAGGGCGCGCCGAGCGCGGCGGCGAGGGCGGCGGCAGGGCGCGGCGGCGAGACGGCGGGCACGCCCGGCCCTCAGGGCACGAGGCGGTCGATGGTGCGCGGGAAGGGGATGGTCTCGCGGATGTGGTGGATGCCGCAGACCCAGGTGACGAGGCGCTCGAGGCCGAGGCCGAAGCCGCCGTGCGGCACGGTGCCGTACTTGCGCAGATCGAGGAACCAGGAGAAGGCCTCGATGGGCAGCTTGTGCTCGTCGATCTTGCGGACGAGGACCTCGTAGGAGTCTTCGCGCTGGCCGCCGCCGATGACCTCGCCGTAGCCCTCGGGGGCGAGCACGTCCACGCCGAGGCAACGGCGGGGGTTCGCCGGGTCTTCTTTCATGTAGAAGGCCTTGACGGCGGTGGGGTAGCGGTGGACCATCAACGGGCGGTCGTACTGCTGGGTGAGGGCCGTCTCGTGCGGGGCGCCGAAGTCGTCGTCCGGGTCCACGGGGACGCCGAGGGCCGCGAGCTTCTCGCAGGCCTCGTCGTAGGACATGCGGACGAAGGGCTTCTGGACGTTCTCGAGCTTCGAGAGGTCCCGCTCGAGGGTGAGGAGATGCTCGCGGCCGTGCTGGAGGACGTGCGCGACGACCTCGACGAGGAAGTCCTCGGCGAGGTCCATGATGTCGGCGAGGGTGGCGAAGGCGACCTCGGGCTCGACCATCCAGAACTCGGTGAGGTGCCGCCGGGTGCCGGACTTCTCGGCGCGGAAGGTGGGCCCGAAGCAGTAGGTCTTGCCGAGCGCGAGGGCGCCGGCCTCCTGGTAGAGCTGGCCCGACTGCGAGAGATAGGCCGGCTGGCCGAAGTACTCGGTCTCGAAGAGGGTGGTCGTGCCCTCGCAGGCGTTGGGCGTGAAGATGGGGCTGTCGAACAGCACGAAGCCGCGGCTGTCGAAGTAGTTGCGGATGGCCTGCGCGCAGAGGTGGCGGATGCGCAGGATGGCGACCTGGCGCTTGCTGCGGATCCACAGGTGGCGGTGGTCGTGCAGGAAGGCGGGGCCGTGCTCCTTGGGCGTGATGGGGTAGCCCTCGGCGTTGTGGAGCACCTCGACGCCATCGAGGAGGAGCTCGTGGCCGCCGGGGGCCCGCGGCTCCACCTTCACGGTGCCGGTGAAGACGACGGAGGACTCCTGCCCCAGCTTCTTGACGGCCTCGAAGGACTCGTCCCCGAGGTCGGTGCGGGAGCCGACGCACTGGATGATGCCGCTGCCGTCGCGGAGCTGCGGGAAGGCGATCTTGCCGCTGGACCGGATGTTGTAGAGCCAGCCGCGCAGGGTGACGCGCTGGCCGGCGAAGGCGGCGATGCCGGCGATGGTGGCGGTGGGCGGAGCTTCGGGAGACATGGGCCCTCGGGGGAACCGCCGGGGGCTAACCCGCGGCGGGCGCGGCTGCCGGGGCGGGCGCTGCGGCGCGCGCGCCAGGGGCGGCGGCGGGACGCTCGGGCGGGGACGGGCTTGCATGCCCCCTTCCACGGAGGCGCTTGCGGGTCACGCCGGACATGTCACACTGCCGCCATGTTCGCGCGTGCCCTCCTCGCCGCGGCGCTGCTCCCCGGCTGCGCCGACCCTCCCGCTGCCGTCGCGGCCTGCCCCGGCGCGCAGCCGGCGGCCGGGGCGGGCGCCATCGCCCCCGGCCTGCTCGCCGCGGCGAGCGGCCTCGTGGAGAGCGGGGCGCAGCCGGGGGTCTTCTGGGTGGTCGAGGACAGCGGCGGTGGGCGGCGCATCCACGCCTTCGACGGGGCGAGCGGGGCGCTGGCCGGGCGGCTGGAGGTGCCGGTCGGCGCGGCGTTCACGGACGCCGAGGATCTCGGCCGCAGCGGCGCGCCGGGCGCGCCGGGCACGCTGTGGGTGGCAGACACCGGCGACAACGAGCGCGCGCGCAGCACCGTGCGGCTGGTCGCGGTGGCAGAGCCCGCCGGGCCGGTGGCCGGCGAGCAAGCGGTGGACGCGCGGGTGCTCACGGTCACGCTGGAGGGCGGGCCCGCCGACATCGAGGCCCTGCTGGTGGATCCGGGCGGCGCCGAGGCGGTGCTCGTGGGCAAGTCCAAGGGGCAAGCGCCGCTCTGGCGCGTGCCGCTGGACGCCGGGGACACGGTGGACGCCCCGCGGGTCGGGTCTGTCGCGGTGGAGGCGCTCGGCCGAAAGCCCTCCGGCGGGGCGGTCTCCCCCGATGGCACGCGCGTCGCCCTGCGCTCGGAGGACGCCATCCTCCTCTGGGAGCGGGACCCCGCTCAGCCGCTCGCCGAGGCCCTCGCCGGCGCCCCTTGCCGCCTCCCCGCCCCGGACGAGCCCAACGGCGAGGCGCTGGCCTTCGCCGGGCGGGGCCTCTGGTCGCTCTCCGAAGGCGACGCTCCCTCCTTCTTCGAGATCGCGGTCGAATGACTTTGCAACGCCGGATCATCGGCGGCGCGGCGGCGGTGGGGCTCGGGGCGATGGGGCTCTGGGCCGGCCGCGGCGGGCCCGCCATCACGGGGCCGGGGCAGGTCGTGGCCCTGCGGGAGCTGCGCGTGGAGCACGCCGGAGACGGCGTCCTGCGCTGGCGGGAGCTGGACGGCACGCCCCCGGGCGGCCCGACCGTGGTCACGGAGCGGGTGTTCACCACGGGGCGCGGCGAGCTGCTCGGCTTCGCGCTGGCGCCCGGGCTCGCGGCCGGGTCGCGGGTGGAGGCGGGGGCGCCCCTGCTCACGCTGAGCCTGCCGGCGGCGGACGCCGGGGTGGGCGCGGCGCGGGCCGAGGCCGAGGCGGCGCG
>JBEIVK010000191.1:0-6766 GCA_040373935.1 Alphaproteobacteria bacterium | reverse complement strand
GGTGAGGTCCACGTCCGTGTGGGGCTGCCGGAGCGCTACGTGTTCACGGCGATGAACCTCCTCCGCCAAGAGA
Organism: Alphaproteobacteria bacterium; assembly: GCA_040373935.1. Lineage (GTDB taxonomy): Bacteria > Myxococcota_A > UBA796 > UBA796 > UBA2385 > JBEIVK01. The sequence goes on along the minus strand of JBEIVK010000191.1, from coordinate 6,693 downwards.
TGTGCACCCTCGTCCACACGGCCCACGGGCCCGACCAGGCGTGGCGCGTGTGCCAGTCGGTCAACCGCATCGCCGACCTCGAGCTCGCGCTGCTGTCGGCCGCCTACATGGACGCGCACGAGCAGCGCCAGCTCCGCTCCCTGCAAGACCTCATCGTCGAGAACCTCCCGGTCACGGTCATCTGCCTGGACGCGGAGGGCCGCGTCACCAGCGCCACGCGCCCGTCCACGTGGGTCCTGGGGGACCTCGCCGAGATCGGCCGGCATTACCGAGGGTTTCTCCCCGAGGCGCTGGTGGAGGCCGCCGACCTTCCGACGGCCGTGGGGCGCGCGCTGGCGACGGGCCACGACGTCAGCCTGCCCCGCGTGCAGCTGGGCCACGGCGCCTCGGCCCGGCACCTGCGCATCACGCTGGTCCCGCTGGACCACCCGCTCGCCCGGCTCCTCATCCACATCGAAGAGGTGACGGACGTGGTGCAGGCCGAGGTGCGCGCCCAGCAGAGCGAATCCCTCGCGCGCATCGGCGGGCTCGCCGCGCACATGGCCCACGAGATCCGCAACCCGCTCGCGGCCATCAGCGCGACGCTCCAGGTCATCGTGGGCTCGCTGCCCGAAGACGACCGCCGGAAGCTCATCCTCGGCAAGGTCCAAGACCAGGTGCACCGGCTGGACCGCCTGGTGACGGACCTGCTCGGCTACGCCCGCCCGCCGCAGGCCCAGCTCCAGCCCGCGCCGCTCCACCTCCTCGTCGCGGAGGGCGTCGCCCAGGCCGGCGTGGCCGCCACCATCGACGCGCAGGGCGATTGTATGGTCCTCGTGGATCCGCAGCATGTCCACCAGATCCTCGTCAATGTCCTCCAAAACGCCCGCGACGCCGCGGGCGAGGACGGGGTGGTCACGGTGACGGTGGGCCCTGGCGCCGCGGTGAGCGTGGAGGACGACGGGCCGGGCGTGGACCCGTCGGTGGCCGAGCGGCTGTTCGAGCCCTTCGTCACGAGCAAGACGCGCGGCACGGGGCTGGGCCTCGCGATCTCGCGCAAGCTGGCCGCCGTGATGGGCGGCTGCCTGGAGTGGGAGCCGGGCACGCGGTCGTGGCCGGCCGGCCGGGGCCCGGGCGTGCGCTTCCGGCTCCGGCTCGTCGAGTCCCGGTGAGGGGCGCGCTCAGCGCCAGAGCTCGGCCGCACCTTCGAAGGTCATTCGCTGGTCGCCCCAGTCGGACTCCAGCACCTCTTCTCCGGCGAAGCGCAGGGAAAACGCGTCGCCCTCGAGCGCACCCTCGGCGTCGAGGGTGGCCTCGAACCAGTCGGTGGTGAGGGTGGCCACGCCGACGAAGCGGCCCGCGCCGTCCACCGTGCCCTCGACGGTGACGGGCACCGAAAACCAGGAGTCGAAGGCGCACTCGCCGCTGCCGTCCAGCTCGCCATCGACCGTGACCGATGCCGTGAACCCGCCGCCGCACGGCGGGATGCCGCCGCCCCAGCCGTCCGTGGCGGTCTCCACCGCGAACTCGCCCGCCCAGTCCCCGGCCGCCGGGTTCTCCACGGGGTCGGTCCCGTCCCCCGCCCCGCCGTCGCCCGTGCCGTCCGACGCGCCGTCGCCCGCGCCATCGGCCCCGCCGCCCCCGCCGTCCGCACCCGCGCCGTCTGCGCCCCCCGCGCCATCGCCCGCGCCATCGCCCGCGCCGTCGGCCCCGCCGGTGTCCGCCGCGAGGCCGCCCTTGTCGTTGAGATCGGCGAGAACCGGCGCGCAGCCGGCCGCAAGAAGGACACAGACACCCAGAATGGCACGCATGATCGACTCCCGGGGCCGGCCCCTTCCCCGCTGTGTAGCACCGGCCGTCCGCGATCGCGCGGGGGCTTCGTCAAGCCGATGTGGTGCATGCGATACGCTCTCGGCCGGAGAGGGTGCGTGGAGCCGCTGATCGCCGACCGCTACGAAGACCGGGGGCTGCTCGGCATGGGCGCGATGGGCGAGGTGCGCCGCGTACGCGACACCGTCCTGCACCGCACCGTCGCGCTCAAGATCCTCCGGCCGGAGCTGGTCGGCAAGAAGCGTCTGGAGGCCCGCTTCCTCGCCGAAGCGCAGGTCACGGCCCAGCTCCAGCACCCCGGGGTGGTGCCCGTGCACGACCAGGGGCGCCTGCCCGACGGGCGCTACTGGTTCACGATGCCGGAGATCCGCGGGCGCACGCTCGGCGCCTGCATCGCCGAGGTGCACGCTGCCTCCGGCGAGGGGTCGTGGGGCACGGCGGCCTCGGGCTGGACGCTGCGCCGCCTCGTGGACGCCTTCGCGCAGGTCTGCGCGGCGGTGGGCGCGGCCCACGCGCGCGGCGTGGTGCACCGGGACATCAAGCCCGACAACGTCATGGTGGGCGCCTTCTCCGAGGTGCTGGTGGTGGACTGGGGCATCGCGCGCGTCCTGGGCGGCGTGGAGGTCGCGGGGGGCGACGAGGTGGAGACCACCTCCGCCGTGCAGACGCGGGTGGGGACGGTCACGGGCACGCCGGCCTACATGGCGCCCGAGCAGGCGCGCGGCGAAGCGACAGACCGCCGCTCCGACGTGTACGCCCTGGGGGCAGTCCTCTACGAGATCCTGACGGGTCGCCCCCCCTTTACGGGGGAGACGGCGGCCGAGGTGCTGGAGCGGGTGCGCACCGGAGGCCCCGCCCCGCTCGGGCGGCGGCGCCAAGGCAACGCGCCCGCCCCGCCGGCCGGCCTCGTCGAGCTGTGCGAGCGGGCGATGGAGCGCGAGGCCGACGATCGCCCGGCCGACGCGACGGCCCTCGCCGACGGTGTGCGCGCCTGGCTGGAGGGCAGCCGGGACCGCGAGCGCGCCGTCGAGATGGTGGAGCGGGCCCGCGCGCTGGAGCCGGAGGCGGCCGCCCTGCGGGTGCAGGCCACCGCCCTGCGCGCCCAGGCCCATGAGCTTCTTCGCGAGATCGCCCCCTCCGACAACGAGGCCCGCAAGGCGCCCGCGTGGGCCCTGCAAGACGACGCCGAGGCCCGCGAGCGGGAGGCCCAGCGCCTCGACGTGCACGCCGAGCAGCTCCTCCACGGCGCGCTCGTGCTCTCGCCCGGGCTCATCGAGGCCCACCTCACCCTCGCCGAGCGCCACCGCCGCGCCCACCACGCCGCCGAAGAGGCGCGGGACCCGGCGGCCCGCACCCGCGCCGAGGCCCTGCTGCGCGCCTCCGCCGAGGCCCTGCCGCTCGGTCACCCGCGCCGCGTGCAGCACCTCGCCTGGCTCGACGGGGACGGCCTGCTCACCCTGCTCACCGACCCGCCGGGCGCCGAAGTGCACCTCGAGCGCTACGAGCCCTTCCGCCGCAGGCTCCAGGCCGTCCCGCTGCGCGTCCTCGGCAAGACGCCCCTGCGGCGCGTGCCGCTGCACATGGGCAGCTACCGACTGCGCATCCTCGCGCCCGGGTGCGCTCCGGTCCTGCTGCCCGTGTTCATCGGGCGCGGCGAGCACTGGGACAACGCGCCCCCCGGCGCGCGCCTGCCCGCCGCGGTCCCGCTTCCGCCGGCCGACGCCGTCGGCCCCGGGGAGGTCTACGTGCCCGCCGGCTGGACGACCACGGGCGGCGACCCGGGCGCGCCCCAGGCCGGCCCGCGCCGCCGCCGTTGGATCGACGGGTTCATCCTCCAACAAAGCCCCGTCACCCTGGCGGACTGGGCCGCCTTCCTCGCGGTGGCGGAGGATCCAGCCCCGCTCCTGCCGGCCGCCGCGCCGGGCGGGGGCCGCGCCCTTCGGCCCCGGCGGCGCCCTCGCGCCGGGGGTGGACCCGCGCCTCCCGGTCACCGGCATCCCGCATGCCGCCGCCCTCGCGTATGCGGCGCACCACGCGGCCACCACCGGCCTGCCCTGGGCCCTGCCGGGGCAGTGGGCCTGGGAGAAGGCCGCCCGCGGCGGGGACGGCCGCCTCTTCCCGTGGGGGGACGCCTTCGACCCGTCCTGGTGCGCGCTGCGGGACGGCATCGTGGGGCCCGCGGGTCCGCAGCCGAGCGACCGCTTCCCCGTGGACGAGAGCCCCTACGGCGTGCGCGGGCTGGCGGGCAACGTGCGGGACTGGTCGGGCGACGCCCGCTTCGGCCCCGACGACTTCGACGAGGGCGCCCGCGTCGCGCCCACCGGCCGCGCGGGCCTGCCCGGCAGCCCCGTGCTCGTGCTGGGCGGCGCTTGGTCCGATGGCCCCGCCGGCGCCCACCTCGCAGACCGCCGCTGGGCGGAGCCCACCGAGCGAGCGCCCACCCTCGGCCTGCGGCTGCTGCGCCCGTGGCCCCCGCCCGGCCGCGCATGAGGCCGCGGCGAGTCGCCGCGCGGGCCGCGTTGCTCGCCGGGATCCTGGGCCTGCTGCCCACCGCGCGCCCCGCCCGCGCCGCCGGCCTGCCGCCCGGCTACCCCTTCGCCGCCGAGGTCCACGCCGCCCTCGACGCCCACGCCGCCGCCGACCCCGGGCGCGTGCAGCGCGCCGTCGTGGGCACCAGCGTCGAGGGCCGCCCGCTCGTCGCCCTCACCGTGGCAGACCCGACCCGCCCCATCGGCCGGCGCATGCTCGTCGTCGCCAACATCCACGCGATGGAGTGGATCGGCACCAACATCGCGCTCGCCTTCCTCGACGCGCTGGTCGCCCACCCGCCCGCCGGCGTCGCCGTGACCGTCCTCCCCATCCTCAACCCGGACGGCCGCGCCCGCGTGGAGGCCGACCTCCGCGCCGGCACCCCACGCTTCCAGCGCACCAACGCGCACCGCGTGGACCTCAACCGCGACTTCGCAGTGAACCGGGGGCCGCACCCCGTCTGGAGCCGCCTCGTGCCCGCGCTGCGCGTGAGCAGCCCGGGGCCGCTCTCCCAGCCGGAGTCCCGCGCCCTCGACGCCCTGCTCAGCACCCTGCGCCCGGACGTCTTCGTCAGCCTGCACGCCTGGGGCGGCTACGCGTTCACGCCCTGGGCCGGCGACTGGGCCCGCTCGCCTCGCCACGCCGCCAACCTCCGCGCCGCCGAGGTCTTCGCCCAGGGACAGGGCGCCCGCGCGTACCGCGTCGTCCCGCTCGCCCGCTGGGCCTTCTTCTTCCGCGGGCACGGCATGGAGCTGGACCACGCCCACGCCGCCGGCGCCCTCGCCCTGTTGGTCGAGTCCACGCGCGGCCGCAACCCCGTCCGCATCGCCGACTGGGACGACCCCTTCCGCATCTACAACCCCCCGCAGCCTGCCCGCGCCACCGCCCGGGACCGCGACGGCCTGCTCGCCCTCGCGCGGCACCTCGCCGCCGAGCAGGCCGGCCTCGCCGCTCCCCTTGCCACCCCACCCTGAACACGGCACAATGCCGCCATGCCCACGGACGCCACGCTCGAACCCCTCCGCACCCGCCTGCGCCGGGCCAACCTCCGCGCCACCGCCCCGCGCATCGCCGTGCTCCGCGCCATGGACGCCGCCGGCCGCCCCCTCTCCCACGCCGAGCTCTTCCAGGTGCTCGGCGGCGATGCCGCCTGGGACCGCGCCACCATCTACCGCAACCTCTCCGACCTCACGGACGTCGGCCTCCTCCGCCGCTACGACCTGGGGGACCACACCTGGCGCTTCGAGCCCGCGGCCGCGCACCCCGGCCCCACCGCCGACACCGGCCACGCCCACGCGCACTTCACCTGCGTCGACTGTGGCGCCGTCTCCTGCGTCGACGACGTCACCCTGCGCGTGCCCGACGCCGCCACCGTCCCGCGCGCCCTCGCCACCTCCGCCGTGGAGATCCAGCTCCGCGGCCAATGCGACGCCTGCGCCCCCGCCTGATCCCCCGCGTCGCGCCGGCTCCCATCCGGGGCCGCCTCTTCCAAGGACAGGGGAAACCAAGGTTTCCCCCGTAACGCCCCCTTCCTCTCCGCCCCGTGGCCCGAGGCGCGCCTGCGCAACTCGCACACCCTGCTCTGCGGCGACGCGCGGGACCTCCGCGCCATCCCCGACGGCACCGTCGCGCTGGTCGTCACGTCGCCGCCCTACCCGCTCGTGGAGATGTGGGACGCCACCTTCGCCGCGCTCAGCCCGGCCGCGCGCGCCGCCCTCGACGCGGGAGACGCCGCCGCCGCCTTCGACGCGATGCACGCCGTGCTCGACGACGCCTGGGCCGAGGTCGCCCGCGTGCTGGTCCCGGGCGGCTTCGCCTGCGTGAACATCGGAGACGCCACCCGCACGCTCGGCCGCCGCTTCGCCCTGCATCCCAACCACGCGCGGGTCGCCCTCGGGCTCCAACGCGCCGGCCTCACGCTGCTGCCCGAGGTCCTCTGGCGCAAGCCCACCAACGCGCCCACCAAGTTCCTCGGCTCGGGCATGCTGCCGGCCGGCGCCTACATCACCTACGAGCACGAGTACGTGCTCGTCGCCCGCAAGGGCGGGCCGCGCGCCTTCTCCCGCGCCGAGCGCCCGCGCCGGGCGGCGGGGGCCTACTTCTGGGAAGAGCGCAACCAGTGGTTCTCGGACGTGTGGGACAAGCTGCCCGGCGCCCCGCAGGCCCGCGGCGGGGGCGGGCGGGCGCGCACCGGGGCCTTTCCCTTCGAGCTTCCCTTTCGGCTCATCCAGATGTACGCGCTGCCCGGAGACACCGTGCTGGACCCCTTCGCCGGCACGGGCACCACGCTGGCCGCCGCCGCGGCGAGCGGGCGCAGCAGCGTGGGCGTCGAGCGGGACGCCGCCTTGGCCCCGG
>JBEIVK010000286.1:0-5311 GCA_040373935.1 Alphaproteobacteria bacterium | reverse complement strand
GGTGCCGCCGCCACCGGCGGCGGCACGGAGGCGCGCCGCGCCGACCGCAGAGGACACCCGCCGCCGGCCCGCGGCCGGCGGGGCGCCCGTTGTGAGTATGCGTTACACCAATGCTAATGGCCGCCGAGGAGGCGCAGCGCGAGCCGCAGCAGGCTGGGCAGGCGTCGCGCGACGGGGACGATGTTGCGGCGCAGCAGTGGCACCTGGCCGAGCGTGAGGAGGCCGGTGGCCATCCACCAGGCGCGGCGCACGATGCGCGGGGAGGCGCGGTCGTAGTCGGCGGGGCGGCCGGCGGAGAGGGCCTGGATGGCGGCGGCGGCTTGGGCGAAGCCGAGGCGGAGGCCTTCGCCGGTGAGGGGGTCCACGTAGCCGCTGGCGTCTCCGACCAGGAGGACGCGGCCGGCGCGCGGGGCGCGGACGGGCTGGTGGAAGGGGCCGGCGCCGCGGAGCGCGCTGGCGGGGCTGTGGAGGCGGGTGGCGATGGCGGGGAAGCGGCTGAGGAGGCGGGCGAAGCGGGCGGGGCCGGCGCCGGCCTCGACGGACGGGTGGGTGAGGATGGCGATGCCGACGAGGTCGGGGGCGACCGGGGTGACGTAGGCCTCGCAGTCGGCGGCCCAGTGGACCTCGACCCAGGGGGACCAGGGGGCGACGGCGAAGTGCTGGCGGAGGCCGATGCGGGGCGGGCGGCGGCTGGGGCGGGCGAGGCCGAGGGCGGCGCGGATGGGGCTGTGGAGGCCGTCGGCGGCGATGAGCCAGCGGGCGCGGGGGCCGTCCGTGAGGGTGACGCCGTCGTCGTCCTGGGTGAAGGTGGTGACGCGGCGCTGGACGATGGGGACGCCGAGGGCGGCGGCGCGCTGGGAGAGGGCCTCGGCGAGCGCGAGGCGGCGGACGCCGAGGCCGGGGCCGCCGGGGAAGGGGGCGGCGACGGCATCGTCGCCCTGGACGTAGCGGATGCCCTCGAAGGGATGCGCCGCGGGGATGGGCACGCCGAGGGCGGCGAGGGCGGCGACGGCGGGGGGCATGAGGCCTTCGCCGCAGGCTTTGTCGATGGGGCCGGGGCGCGGCTCCCACAGCTCGACGTCGAGGCCGGCGAGGGCGGCGCCGATGGCCGTGGCGAGCCCGATGGGCCCGCCGCCGGCGACGACGAGGTCTCGCGGGCTCATTGGCGGAGGTAGCCGAGGGCGGAGCGGGCGAGGGCGCCGGCGAGCAGCCAGGGGGTGACGGGGGCGGGCGGGGTGAGGGTGCCGTCGAGCCAGCGGCGGAGGGCCTCGCCGCGGCGGAGCTTGCCAGAGGAGGTGCGCGGCAAGGTGCCGGGGGCAAGCACGAGGACGACGTGGGGGTCGACGCCGGTCGCGGCGAGGACGGCGGCTTGGACCCCATCGGCGAGGGTGGGCCGGGGGTCTCGGGCCTCGGCGAAGACGCAGACCCGCTCGCCGTCCTCGGTGGGGTGGCCGACGGCGACGACGCAGCCGGTGCGGATGCCCGGGAGGGCGTCGGCGGCGCGCTCGAGGTCTTGGGGGGCGTGGTTCCGCCCGCGGATGACGATGAGGTCCCGGGCGCGCCCGCAGAGGAAGAGCTCGCCGCTCGCGTCCTGAAAGCCGACGTCGCCGGTGTCGAGCCAGCCTTCGACGACGGGATGCGCGGCGGCGCCGAGGTAGCGGGTGAGCAGGGAGGGGCCCGAGACCCAGACGCGGCCCACCTGGCCGGCGGGGAGGGGCTGTCCGGCGGGGCCGCGGATGGCGACGGCCATGCCGGGGATGGGAAGGCCGTTGCTCACCAGCTCGACGGCGGGCGTGTCCGGGGTGGCGGGGCGGGCCTCGCCGGCGGCGAGGGCCGCCCGGTCCCAGCGGGCGGCGCGGAACGGGAGGGTGGGCGCGGAGAAGGTGACGGCGAGGCTCGCTTCGGAGAGGCCGTAGACGGGCGTCAGCGCGGCCGGGGAGAGCCCCCACGCCGCAAAGCGCGCCGTGAAGCGCCGCAGCGTCTGGGCCGAGACGGGCTCGGCGCCGTCGAGCGCGAGGGACCAGGCGCGGAGGTCCACGCCGTCGAGCTCGCTGTCCTGGATGCGCTCCACGCAGAGGGCGTAGGCGAAGTCCGGGGCGGGCGACACGGTGCCGCGGTGGCGCGACAGCGCGCGCAGCCAGAGGGCCGGGCGCGCGAGGAAGCGCTCGGGCGGCAGGAGCCAGAGGGGACCGGCGCGCACGAGGGCCACGAAGACGCAGCCGATGAGGCCCATGTCGTGGTAGAGCGGCAGCCAGCTCACGCCGACCTGCCGCACGGGGCCGCTGGCCGGCAAGAACGACAGGATGGCCGCGGCGTTGTGCAGCACGGCGCGGTGGGACAGCGCGACGGCCTTGGGCGCGACGGTGGTGCCCGAAGAGAACTGCACCAGCGCGAGGTCTTCGGGGGCCGGCTCTGCCCAGGGGCCGGGGGCGGCGGTGGTGAGGCGCTCCGCGGCGAGCACGCCGGCGCGGAGCGGGGCGAGGGGGAGGACCCGCCCGATGACGCGGCGAACCCGGGCGTCGGCGATGAGGGCGACGCAGTCGGCGGCGCGCAGCATCGCGGTGGTTCGCTCGAAGTACTCGTCGAGGCGGCCGAGGCGCACCGGCGGGTAGAGCGGCACGGGGACCGCACCGGCGGCCAGGACGCCGAAAAGCGCGTCGAAGAAGAGCGGGTCCGTTGGGATGATGATGGCGACGCGGTCGCCCGGCTGGATGCCGGCCTCGCGCAGGGCGGTGGCGGCGCGACCGGCCCGCTCGGCGACGGCCGCCCAGGGGATCAGCGTGTCCTGCTCGTCCGGGCCGATGAAGCCGAGGCCGTCGCCGGGGCCGCCGTCGCGGGCGGCGCGCGCGAGGCGGCGAAGGAGCGTGTCGCCGGGCGCGAGGGCCTCAGGCATCGGGCGCCCCGCCGAGGCGTTCGGCGACCACGTCGACCACGCCGCCCAGGGTGGCGGCGCGCGTGTCGTCCTCCGGGTCGAAGCAGATGGCGAAGTGGTCTTCGATGGCGACGACGAGGGCGAGCCGCTGGAGGCTGTCCAGATGGGCGGCGAGGTCGGCGTCGTCGGCGGGCTCCCCGCGAAGCCCTTGGCGGGCGGCGAGGGCGAGGATCTCGGCGCGGAGGGCGGTGCGGTCCATTCAGGGAGCCGTGGGCGGGAGGGTTCGGAGGGCGGCGTCTTCGACGCGCAGGCGCACGCGAAGGAGGAGCGCGTTGAGCGCCGTGAAGGCGAGGGCGGTGAGCCACGCGCCGTGCACGAGCGGCAGGACGACCCCTTCGAGGGCGACGACGAGGTAGTTCGGATGGGAGAAGAAGCGGTACGGCCCGCCGGTGACCCGCGGGAGCCCCGGCACGACGATGACGCGGGTGTTCCAGCGGGGGCCGAGGGTCTGGATGCACCACCAGCGCAGGGCTTGGCAGCCGAGGGCGGCGACGAGCAGGAGCGGCCAGGCGGACGGGGCGGCGCGGCCGAGCAGGAGGACCTCCAGCGGGGCGGCCACCAGGAAGGCGGTGTGGAGGACGACCATCGCGGGGTAGTGCCCGCGGCCGTGCTCGACGCCGCCGCGCGCGAAGGACCACGCGGCGTTGCGCAGCGACACCCGCACCTCGACCAGCCGCTCGGCCGCGGTGAGCGCGATGAGCGCAAGAAAAGCGCCGACGGACGGGCTCACGCGGCGCCTTCGAGCAGCACCAGCTCACTGCAGAAGCCGGGGCCCATCGCCAGCAGCAACGCGGGCTCCCCGGCGGCGGGCCGACCTGCGGCGAGCGTGTCTCGCAGGACGAAGAGCACAGACGCGCTGCTGAGGTTGCCGACGGCGGCGAGGCTGTCCCAGGTGCGCTGCAGCGCGCCGGGCGGAAGCGCGAGCGTGCCCTCGAAGGCCTGCAGCACCTTGGGGCCGCCCGGGTGGCAGACCCAGGTGCCGATGTCGGCCCGGCGCAGCCCGGCGCCGGCCAGGAAGGCATCGACGTCGTCGCGCATGTGGCGCTCGACCATCGCGGGGACCTCTGCGGAGAGCACGATGCGGAAGCCCGTGTCCCCGATGTCCCAGCCCATCACCGATTCGGTGCCGGGGTAGAAGCGGGAGCGGCTCGCGCGGACGCGGGGGCCGCGGGCGGCGGGGTGGGCGTCCCCGAGGCCGACGACCGCTGCGGCGCCGTCGCCGAACAGGCCGGACGCGATGAGGTTGGGGATGCTGAGGTCTTCGCGCTGGAGCGTGAGGCTGCACAACTCCACGCTGACCAGCGCCGCGGCGTGACCGGGGTGCCCGCGCAGGTAGTCCGCCATCCGTGCGATGCCGGCCGCGCCGGCGACGCAGCCGAGGCCGAACATCGGGGTTCGCTTCACGTCGTCCCGCAGCCCGAGCCGGTTGACAAGGCGGGCGTCGATGCTCGGCGCCGCGACCCCGGTGACCGTGGTGAAGAAGATCGCGTCCAGGCCTTCGGGCGAGATGCCGGCTGTCGCGAGGGCGCGGGACAGCGCCGCCGCCGCGAGGTCTGTCCCCACCTCGATGAAGGCTTGGTTGGCCGCGCCGAAGCGCAGCCCGGGGTAGGCCTCCAGCGGCAGGGCGAGGTGGCGCCCGCCGACGGCGACCGCGCGGTGGAGCTGCTCGACGCGGCGAGGGTTCTGATGGGTGGCCCGCCAGTACGCCGTGATGGCGGTGATCAGCTCTTCCTGACCGTAGGCGTGCGGTGGCAGTGCGGTTTCGACGGCGGAGATGCGCATTCAGACCCCGGGGCGGCGGGCGCCCCGCAGGGCCGCATCGGGTTTGTAACGGGTTAAGGGGGGGATGTCCGGCGGCGTTCGGGCGGCGCCGTGCCCAGCCCGCGCAGCGCCGGGTCGGTGGCGGCACGGGCGGCGAGCAGCGTGGCGTCCGCGGCGGTGCCCACGCGCGAGAGCGAGCGGGCGGCCGTCATGCGCACGCGGGGCCGCGGGTCGTCCAGGGCGGCACGAAGCGCGGGGCCGGGGGCGCTCGGCCGGGCGGCGATGGCCTCCAGCACGGCGATGTCAATGTCCTCGGTGGCGGTTTCTCCCACGAGGCGCTGCCCGCCGCCCGGGGTGGGGACGTGCGGCAGGCCGCGCGCGGCCTCCAACGGGACCGGGAGCGCGATTCGCCCCCACATCTCGCGCGGGCCGAGGGGCGCGCCCGTGCAGGCGGGTTGTTCGCCTCGCCACCGTGCCGTCAAGGCGGCGCTGTCGTCCTCCGGGCAGAGGCGCGCGGCCTCCAGGGCCCACGCCGTCCGCAAGGCCGGCCCCCAGGGGTCGGGCGCGTCGGCGAGGGCCGGGTCTGCCTCTCCGCTGCCGAAGATCAGCCCCCACGCC
>JBEIVK010000958.1:0-1619 GCA_040373935.1 Alphaproteobacteria bacterium | reverse complement strand
GGCGTCGCCGCAGGCCGCGACGGCGAGGGCGAGCAGAAGGGCGAGGCGCATGCGGGACTCCATGCGGCAGGATGACGATTCAGTAGGGGAGCAGGGCATTGCCGGCGGCGACCAGCCGGGCGATCTCGTCGATGGCGGCGTCGACGACCTCCGCGCCGGCGGCGGTGGCGGCCTCGGGCGGGATGCCGTTGCGGGAGAGCGCTTGGCGGCACGCGAGCACGCGCACGCCGGCGGCACGCGCCGCCGCGAGGTGGGCCCGCGCGTCGTCGGCGGCGACGAGTCCGGGCTGGAAGACCTGAATCGCCCGCCCATACACGACAACGGTGACCTGCGGCAGGTGGCCGCTCTTCTGCGCCGCGGCGGCGTGCCGGAAGGCGCTGGCGAGCGTCCCCGGGTCTTCGACGCCCGTGCGGGCGACCACCACCAGGCCCGGCGCGGCGGCGGGAGCGACGGCGGCGGGGGCGCGGGACGGGGCGGGCGACGCGGCCCCGGCCCCCGCGCAGAAGAGGACGGCTGGCAGAAGAGCGGGGAGCAGCAAGCGGGGCACCGTCACCTCGGCCCATCGCTCTTCGCAAGTCTTGTGCCCGCGGCGGTGGCGGCCGATTGTGCAGCCGTGACACGGCCGGGGGGCGTTTCACCGGGCCGGGGAGACGCATTTCACCGGGCACTGCACGAAACACATCGCGAAACACCGGGGCGGCGCTGGGCCCCGGCGGCAGGCAGGAGGGGGAGGGCGTTGCGGGAGGGGGCGCGCCCCCTCCTGCCCCCTGAAGAATGCCCTCAGTCGGCCGAGGATGAGGCCGGGAGCCGACGGCCTTCCATGAGGAGGTAGAGGGCGGGCAGGCCGATGAGCACGAGGGCGGCGCTGGAGGCGAGCCCGCCGACGAGGGGCGCGGTGATGCGCTTCATGGCGTCGGCCCCGGTGCCGCTGCTCCACAAGAGCGGAAGGAGGCCGAGGATGGTGGTGGCGGTGGTCATGACCTTGGGGCGCAAGCGGAGGGCGGCGCCGTCGAGCACGGCGGCGCGGAGGGCGGCGCGGGTGGTGGGGGCGTGGCGGGCGACGGCTTCGTCGAGCGTGACGAGCATGACGACGCCCGTCTCGGCGGCGACGCCGGCGAGGGCCAGGAAGCCGACCCAGGTGGCGACGCTGGTGCGGTAATCGAGGGCCCAGAGCAGGAACACGCCCCCGACGAGCGCGAAGGGGACGGCGAGCAGCACGAGGAGGGCGCGCCGGAGGTCCCGCAGGCTCATCCACAAAAAGAAGGCGACGAGGCCCAGCGAGAGCGGGACGAGGACGGCGAGGCGCTCGCGCACCCGCACGATGCTCTCGGCTTGGCCCACCCAGCGCAGGATGACGCCCGGGGGCCGGACGACGGCGGCCTCGACGGCGGCTTGGGCGCGGGCGACGTAGCCGGCGATGTCGGTGGTATCGGTGTCTACGTAGACGGTGCCGACGAGGGCGCCGTCTTCGTTGAGGAGCATCGACGGGCCCTCGATGACGCGGATGTCCGCGAGGGCGGAGAGCGGCAGGGTGGCGAGGCGGCCGGAGACGGGGCCAGGCGCAGGGGCGGGCGCGGCGGCGGTGGCGGGCGCGCCCATGCCGCCCCTGCCGCCCATGC
>JBEIVK010000513.1:0-3436 GCA_040373935.1 Alphaproteobacteria bacterium | reverse complement strand
TCCTCGGCGGCCTGCAGCGCGTGGTCGGCGTCGCCCCACAACAGCTGCGAGAGGGCCTCGGCGTCCGAGAAGGACGCGCCGGCGGCGACGAGCTGCTGCAGGTAGAAGCGCCGCAGGCTGGCGAGCAGCTCCTCGGCGTCCTTGACGAGCGTGAAGTGCGCGTTGTTGCCACGCACCGGCCCGCCCTTGGGATGCTGGAACTCGCCGGCGGCCTTGAGCGCGCTGAGGATGGACTTGACGAGGCGCGGGTGCACGACCGGCTCGGTGCGGCGGCAGCGGCGCGCGATGTCGCCGGGCACGTACATGAGCGTGTTGCGCTTCTTCTTCTGCTGCCGCTCGGTCACGTGGTCCACCAGCTCGTGGACGACGGTGTGCCGCAGGAAGTGGGTGGCGGGGTGGAAGCCGCGGTCCATGAGGACCTTCTGGAGCGCGCCCGCCGCGCCGTCCAGGCGGGCCTCGTCGATCGCGCCGTCGTCTTCGTCGGCCGCGAGCCCGCCTTCCGGGGCGTCCGACGCCGGGCGGCGCTCATCGTGGGCCGCCCCGCCGGACGCGCCACGCCCACCGCCGTCGTCCTCCGCGGCGGACGATGCGCCGGGGAGGTCCACCCGGTAGCCGCCCGCCCGCTGGTCGCGCGCGAGGGTGACGAAGCCGCGATCCCGCGCGGCCTCGAGGAAGCGCGCGAAGTTGGTGAAGCCGTACTCCGTCTCGTCAAAGGCGGGGGCCTTGCGCTGCATCGACTGCTTGACGCCGCCGGCCAGCATGGGCCCCGGCTCGTCCTTCTGGATGCCGGCGACGGTGTCGACCAGCAGGGCCATCGCGGCGTCCTGGGAGAGCAGCGTGGCGGCGGCCGTCTCTTCGGTCTCCGGGGGCGCTTCGTCCGCCAGGTACGCCGCCTCGGGGCCTCGACCGGCGCGGGGGCGCGGCTGGGGCGGCGCTCGGCGGGGGCGTGGCGATCCCGCCAGTCCTCGGCGGGAGCCCTCTCGGCGAACAGCTCCTTGCCCGGGCTGCGCTGGATGGACTCGTAGAACAGGAACTCGTCGCAGCACTCGACGAGCAGGCGGCTCGTGCTGCCGCGGGTGCCGATGCCGATGACCCGCTTGTCCAGCTCCTTCAGCTTCATGACCAGCGGCGTGAAGTCAGAGTCGCCGGACATGAGGACGAAGGTGTCGAGCCAGGGCCGGGTGAAGGCCATCTCCATCGCGTCGACCACGAGGGCGATGTCGGCGCGGTTTTTCTCGGCGCCCTTGTACGACGTGAGCTCGGCCATCGTGATGCCGAGCTCCAACATGCGCTGCTTGAACCGCGCGAAGCGCCCCCAGTCCCCGTAGGCCCGCGCGACGTTGATGCGCCCCTTGTCCATGAGGCGATGCATGACCGCCTTGATGTCGAAGCGGCCGAGGCCTTCCTTTTCGGTGCCGGCGGCGACGTTTTCGAAGTCGATGAGGACGCAGAGCTTGTGTTCCATGAGGGGGAGTCCGGGGCGGAGGGGGCGGTCGCGCAGGAGGGAGAGGGGCGATCCGCGGCAGGGAGCGCCCCTGTAAGCGTTTGGACGCGGTTCCTCAAGGGCGCGGCGGCGCGGCCGCGTGCGAGGTGGCCGCCGGGCGGGTAGCGGGAGGGCGGCGCGGGCGCGCCGGAGGGAGAATGGGCGACACGCCGACGACGCCGGACAGCTTCGAGGCCTTCCAGGGCACGTCCCGCTACATCGCCGACGACGGGCTGATGGCCGACGTCAACGCCGCGCTGGTGCTGGAGCGGCCGCTGCTCGTGAAGGGCGAGCCGGGCACCGGCAAGACGCAGCTCGCGCACGCCGTGGCGCAGGCCCTCGGGCGCCCGCTGCTCACCTGGCACGTGAAGTCGACGACGACGGCGATGGAGGGGCTCTACCACTACGACGTCGTGGCGCGCCTCAACGACGCGCGCTTCGCCGCCGTGGACGGCGTGGACATCCGGGACCTCCGCCGCTACATCCGCTACGGGGTCGTCGGGCAGGCCTTCCGCGCCGAGGCGCCCACGGTGCTCCTCATCGACGAGGTGGACAAGGCGGACGTCGAGTTCCCGAACGACCTGCTGCGCGAGCTGGACGAGATGGCCTTTCACGTGCCGGAGCTGGACGAGACGGTGCGGGCGCGCCACCGGCCGCTCACCATCATCACGTCCAACGCCGAAAAAGAGCTGCCGGACGCCTTCCTGCGCCGCTGCGTCTTCCACTTCATCCGCTTCCCGGACCACGCGCGCATCAAGCGCATCGTCGCCGCCCACCAGCCGCAGCTCGACGGCGCGTTGGTGGACATCGCGGTGGAGCGGTTTTTCAGCGTGCGGCGCGTCGAGGGCATCCGCAAGAAGCCGAGCACCTCCGAGCTGCTGGACTGGCTGACTGTCCTGTCCCGGGCGGGGGCCAACCCCTCCGAGGTCGCGCGGCGCATGCCGTTCCTGGGCGTGCTCGTCAAGCAAGAGAAGGACCTCGAGCTGCTGCGCGCCCGCGGCGTCGGGCAGGCCTGATGTTCGACCTGCTGCTGCTCCACCTGCGCGCCCGCGAGGTCAAGGTCGGGCTGGGCGAGTGGCTGCAGTTCTTGCGCGGGCTGCGCCTCGGCGCCGCGACGGACCTCGACGGCCTCTACCGCTTCGGCCGCGCCGTGCTCGTGCACGACGAGGGCCGCTACGACGCGTGGGACCAGGCCTTCGCCGACACCTTCGCCGGGGTGCCGCCCGCCGAGGTGCACGACGCACTCGCCCGCTGGCTCGAGCAGGCCCTGCGCGCCGAGGGCGAGCGGGTGGACCCGGGGCTGTCGCCGGAGGAGCTGCTGCGCCAGTTCGAGGAGCGCCTGCGCGAGCAAAAAGAGCGCCACGACGGCGGGTCCAAGTGGGTCGGGACCGGCGGCACGAGCCCCTTCGGCAGCCAGGGCCGCGCGGCGACGGGCGTGCGGGTGGGCGAGGGCGGCGGGCGCAGCGCCATTCGCGTCGCCCAAGACCGCGCCTGGAAGGAGTACCGGGCAGACCGCAGCCTGGACCACCGAGACCTCGCCGTCGCCTTGCGCGCCCTGCGCAGCATCGCCCGCGAGGGCCGCCTGGAGGTAGACCTCGACGAGACCATCGACAAGACCGCCAACAACGGCGGGGAGATCGACATCGCCGAGCGCCGCGGCAAGCGCAACCGCGTGCACCTCGTGCTGATGATGGACACCGGCGGCAGCATGGAGCCGCACGCCCGCCTCGTCGAAGAGCTGTTCACCGCGGCGACGGAGACCCGCGGCTTCAAGTCGTTCAAGCCGCTGTTCTTCCACAACGTGCCCTACGGCTACCTCTACGAGAGCTGGCACCGCGGCATCCGCAAGCCCATCGAGGACGTCATGCGCGACTGGACGCCGCACCATCGGCTCGTCTTCGTCGGGGACGCGAGCATGGCGCCCTACGAGCTGTTCGCGGCGATGGGCGGCTA
>JBEIVK010000480.1:0-3608 GCA_040373935.1 Alphaproteobacteria bacterium | reverse complement strand
GCTGGCCGCCACCGGCGCCGCCGCCGCGGCCGGCGCCGCGGTGGAGCCCGCCGGAGCCTCCTGCGCCCAGGACGGCGCCGCCGCCGCCCACGCCACACCCGCCAATGTCCGCGTCCACACGCCCATCGTCCCTCCCCCGGCGCGACCGGCGCGCGCGGCGGAGGTCTACCCGATTCGGCCCGCCGCCGCTCCGAGACCGCGCCCATCACCGGGCGCTCCCGGCGTCACCCGCCCTTTTTCAGCTTGCGCCAGAGCGTCGTGCGGTCGATGCCGAGCAGGCGCGCCGCCGCGCTCAGGTTGCCGGCCGTGCGCTCCAGGGCACGCTCGATGGCCTGGGACTCCAGCTCCGCCAAGGACGGCGCGACCGCCTTTTTGGGCTGGACCGGCTGCCCCGCCGCGAGCTGCTCGACCGCGATGGGCCGGCCGTCCGGCACCCGAATGAACGCGAGACGCACGACGTTTTCGAGCTCACGCACGTTGCCTCGCCACTCCTGCGAGACGAGCCATTCCCGGGCCTCCGCGGAGAACCCGGCGACCTCCTTCGGACGCCCCCGCTCGCGGGCATCGTCGGCGAAGCGCCCGAGGAAGTGCGCGGCGAGGTCCGGGACGTCGGAGAGGCGCTCCCGCAACGGCGGCACGATCAGGCGGGCGCCGGCGAGACGGTAGTACAGGTCCTCGCGGAAGTGGCCGGCGGCCACGTCGTCCTCGATCTTCCGGTTGGTCGCCGCGACCACCCGGACGTCCACGAGGCGCGGGCGGTCCTCGCCGACCCGCTGGATCTCGCCCTGTTGCAAGACGCGCAAGAGCTTGGCCTGCAGCCCGAGGGGCAGCTCGCCCACCTCGTCGAGCAGAATGGTGCCCGTGTGGGCCTCTTCGAAGGAGCCGCGGCGGTCGCGGTTCGCGCCGGTGAACGCGCCGCGGGTGTGCCCGAACAGCTCACTCTCGACGAGGCTCGGGTTGATCGCCGCGCAGTTGACCTTCACGTACGGGCGGGCCGCGCGGTCCGAGAGGTGCTGCACGGCGTCGGCGATGCGCTCCTTTCCGACTCCGCTCTCGCCCGTGATGAGCACGGGGATGTCGTAGGGGGCGACCTGCTCGATCAGGTCATAGAGAGTTTGCATCGGGTTGCTGCGCCCGATGATGCGATGCAGGGAGCGCCGCTCGGCGAGGGCCTTCTGAAGTGACTTTTGCTCGGTCATGTCTGAGAACAGC
This sequence comes from Alphaproteobacteria bacterium, assembly GCA_040373935.1. Lineage (GTDB taxonomy): Bacteria > Myxococcota_A > UBA796 > UBA796 > UBA2385 > JBEIVK01. Next base: position 2,396 of record JBEIVK010000480.1, on the reverse strand, counting down.
TCCACCCCGGCCAGGGGCGCGCCGTCGGGGCCGCGCAGGATGATCATCCGCGTCCGCGCGTGCAAAATGCGGTCCCCGCCGCGGCCCCGATAGATGACCTGGAGGTCGCCCGCCACGGGCTCGCCGATGAGCGCCGCCGTGAGCGGGCAGGCGTCCAGACAGGTGGGGGCGTTGAGCGTGGTTTTGCAGGGATGAACCGCCATGTCCTCGTCGGCGCCCGCGCCGAGGAGCTGCCGTGCCCTGCGGTTGATCGCGCGGATCTGCCGGGTGGACGCGTCGATGACGACAGCGCCGTCCGAGGTGGCCTCCAACAGCCCCCGGACGAGCGGGTGGGCGAGGGCGCGATCGAGGTCGCTGTCTTCGAGGGTGACGTCCAGGGGGCGCTCCACGGGCCAGCGGGCGCCGGCAGGTGTGGCCAGGATGCCACGCCCGCGGCGGTGTTGCAAGCGCATCGCTGCATGCTGCAACACCTGGTGTTGCGCCTTGCACCCATGTACAGGGTATGTATATACTTGGATCGAGCCGGCGCGCGGATCCCACCGCCTGCCCGCCCCTGGCACACCGTTTGCATACGGTGAGCCCCCGTCGAAAGGAGCCCCCCATGCTGCGCGTCACTGCCGAAGAAGAGCGCGAACTCGCCCTGCTCATCCGCGAGTCCGAAGCCCGGGCCCGCGAAGCCATCGCGGGGATCGAATCCGCCGAGCGCGTGCTTCGCCGCCGCCCCACCCGGACGGAGCGCACCCGCGCCGGCGCGGTGGACCGCCTGATCGAGGCGGTCGCGGCCGTCGAGGTGGAGGCCAAGGTGGATCCCGAGGCCCGCGCGGCGCTCAACTTCGCGCGCAAGCACCTCGCCGACGCCGAAGGCCACCGCTGGTCGCTCGCGATGTCGGCGCGGCGCATCGCCCGCGGCGAGGCCCGCAAGCTCGCGTGCTCGCTCATGGCCGAAGAAGACCTCGTGCAGGAGGGCTACATCGGCCTGATGCGCGCCGCCAAGCGCTTCGACCCGGACCGCGGCATTCGCTTCTCCACCTACGCCCGCTGGTGGGTGCGCGCCCAGATGACGCGCGCCCTGGAGACGACGGGCCGCATGGTCCGCCTGCCGGGCGGCGCCGTCGAGCAGATCCGCAACCTCCAGCGCGCCGCGGAGCGCATGGACCGCGTGGGCGTGGACTGGACGCTCGACGACCTCGCGGCCGAGGTCGGCGTGGAGCGCCAGCGCGCCGAGCTGCTGCTGTCCCAGGGCGGCGTGGTGTCGATCGACCAGCCCGACGACGACGGCCTCTGCGTGGGGGACCGCCTCGCCGCCGAGGGCAAGAACGTCCACCCGGACGACGTGACGCTCCGCGGGCAGGCGCTCTCCCTCATCCGGGGCCGCTTCGAGGATGTGCTGGACGACCGCGAGCGGTTCATCCTGCTCAACCACTACGGGCTCGACGGCGCCGAATCCCAGACGATGGCCGACATCGGCAAGTCCATGGGCCTCTCGCGCGAGCGCGTGCGGCAGATCGAGGTGGGCGCGCTCCAGCGGCTGCGCTCGCTGCTGTAGGCCCCCAACGCGCCTCACCCGGCCGCCTCAGAGGCGGCCGTCCTGGACGAAGAGGTTGCACTGCGCCTGCAAGTCCTCCCGCGCGACGCTCTCGCACAGCGAGACCGCCCCCGCCGGGTCGAAGCGGCGCAGGTTGTAGGCGACGCCCAGCACGCACGAGTCTCGCTGCGGGCCCGCCTCCGCGCAGCGCGCCGCGAAGTCGCGGCCCGCCGTCTCGGCAGCGCCCCAGCCGAGTCCGTGGAAGCAATTCTCCCGGTAGAGGCCATCGGGCCCCAGCGGCACCGTGGCGCAGCGGTGGAAGGCACCCGCGACGTCCACCCGGGCGATGTACTTGCCGATGCCGTGCCAGCAGGACTTGCGACGCAGCAAATCCCCCTCCTCCGCGGCACAGTGGGCGAACGCGAGCGCGGCGTCCACCTGGGCGATCTCGCCGTTGACGTCGTGCCGGCAGAAGTCCGTCCAGCGGCCCGCGTCGTCGCACAAGCGAAAGGCGGCCGCCGGGTCCACGCGGGAGAGGGCGAGCGCCACTCCGAAGACGCACTGATCTCGCCACTTTGGCGTGGCGATGCCGGGGCAGAGCGCGAGGGCGGCCGCGCGGTCCGTGCGGGCGTGCAGCTCGGCGACGTCGGACGTGCACTCGTCGCGCGCCTCCCCCGCGAGCTCCGCACACGCGAGCAGGGCCCCCGCGCGGTCGTCCGGGGCCCGCTGCCGCGCGAGCTGCTGGAAACACAGGCCGCGCAGCTCGCCTTTCATGGCGCGACACCCGGCCTCGGTGTAGGCCAGCTCTTCGGCGGCGCCACCCTCGCCCGCCGCAGGCGCCACGCCGTCGGGCCGCGGCGGCACCGCGATG
>JBEIVK010000604.1:0-2904 GCA_040373935.1 Alphaproteobacteria bacterium | reverse complement strand
GGCCGCGCGTCGCGCCGCGCTCGCCGCGGCGCGGTCCAACGCGTCCGCCCGCCTCGTCGTTTGCGTGGAGGCCCTCTCCCCGGAGGCGGCGTCCCTCGTCGCGGAGTCGCTCGCGGTTTGCCTCGACGACGCCGCCGCCGTCGCCGCGCCGGTCGCCCGTCGCGCCGGCCCCAGCCGTCAAGAAAATGTGCTGCGTCACGGCAAGTCCGTGCTTCCGGCCGAGCTCGCCCGTATCCGCGACGTGCTGGGCTTGCCCGACTTGCAGACGGTCGCGGACCACGCCCTGCCGCAGCGCGTCGCGTCGGTGCACCTCGCCGGGGCCCTCGCGGCGCCGCGCGTCAACCTGTCCATCTACACGGAGTCGCCGCTGCGCGCCGCGCGCGTCATCGCCGCGCTGCGGTGCATGCACTCCGGCCCGAGCGACGCCCACATCCAGGTCCAGGCGCGCAAGCGCGCGCACGCCACCGCGCGCTTCGGCGCTGCCGATCCGGCGGTCATGGAAGCGGCGGTCGCGGTGGTGGCCGCCGCCGGCAGCCGCGTGACGCCGGAGAAGTGCTTCGGAGCGGACGACCACGATCTCTACCTGTCCGTCCCCGCCCCCGCGGGCGCGACGGTGTGGTCCGAGGTGCCGGTGGTGCTCGTCACCGACGACCCGCGCTCGGAACATGTCAAGTCCGTCCGCGGGTTTCTGGAGAAACGCGGGGCCACCGTCCGCGTCGAGGCCCACCGCCCCCGCGCGGGGCAGGTCTCCGGCTTCGAGCTCCTCGAAGGCACCGCCTCCACCTACGGCCCCGCCGCGCTGGACCCCTTGGTCGCGGCGCTCTCCGTCGTCATGGAGGCGGTCGGCCTGGCCCCCGGGCAACACACGTTGTCCCGTCGCCCGGGCCGCGTGATCTCGTCGCGCCCCGGCGGCCTGCCCCTGGACAAGCCGGTCTGCCCGGAGCTGCACGCGGTCAGCGGCGCGGACGATTCCCTCGAACGCCTCTCCGTCCGCGTGTGGATGCCGGTGCGCGCCGCCACCGCGGGCCGCCTCGTCCCGACCGCCCTCGACGTGCCCGCCGCCTGGTGCGTGCGCTTGCTCGGTCGCTCGCCCGTATTGGCCGCCTTCGGCGATCGGCTCGCCACGCATGGGTTCCGCGTCGAGCGCGCCCCCGCGCCGCCCGAGGGCGGATACTCGTGGTTTGCCATGCCCGAGGACCGCCCAACGGGCGAGGCGCTGAAGTGGTTCGGGCGTGCCCTCTTGGCGCTCCCCGACGTCAGGCACCCTGCGACGTGGGTGGTCCCGCCGGAGCGCACCATCGAGGTCCACATCCCCGAGGTGACGGAGCCGCCCGAGTTGGAGCGTCGCCGCCGTCACTTCCACGCGCGGTTTCGCGTCCACATCCACCACGGTGGGGCGGAGCCGGCCATCGTTCGCGCGTTGGAGGAGGATCTCCGCCGCCGCGGCTTCCACGTCCACGCGATCGATGGGTCGGGGACGTCGGAGTGGGAGCCGTACAGCCTGAAGATCGGCGGCGCGCCCCGGTTCCTCACCGACCTCGTCACGGAGGCCGTCGGCGCCGCCGTGCCGGTGCTTCGCGGCGTCCGGCCCGACATCGTGCGCGCGTGGTCCGCCGAAGACAAGGACATCTACCTCTTCCTCCCGCTCGGGACCGCCGCTCGCCCGGCCGGGCCGCCGGCTGGCGCGGCGCGCGCCGCGTCGTCTCGCGCGGGTGACCCCTTCGACCGCTGGGTCGACGCCCCCTGCGATCCGATGCGTGCCCCCTGCCCCTTCATCTACCCCACGACGGACGGCGCGCGCATCGGCCGCGTGGTGCTCCGTGGCTTCCGGCTCATCGGGTCTCCGTCGGCGGACACCGCGTCCTGGGTCGTCGACGCCAGCGCCGCCGCCGTCCTCGACGTCGTGGCGGGGGGCGTCGCCCGCAAGGAGCCCGTGCTGCTGGAGGGGGTCACCGCCACCTCCAAGACCAGCGCCATCCTGTACCTCGCGGCCCGTCTCGGCGTGCCGGTCGTCCGCGTCAACCTCTCCGGTCACACGGACACGAGCGAGCTCATCGGCCGCTACCTCCCCGCCAAGGGCGGCGGCTGGACGTGGTGCGACGGGTCCGTGGTCAGCGCGCTCCGCACCGGCGCATGGCTGGTCCTCGACGAGCTGAACCTCGCCGAGCCCGCCACCCTCGAGCGCCTCAACCCGCTGCTCGAGGCCGAGCCCACCCTGCGCCTCACCGAGCACGACGGCGAGCGGTTCGGCCCGGGCGGCACGCCCATTCACCCGCAGTTCCGCCTGTTCGCCACGATGAATCCGTCCACCTACGGCGGGCGCGCCGAGCTCTCCCCCGCGCTGCGCGACCGCTTCCTCGCCAGCGCCCACGTCGCGCTGCCCTCCGAGGCGGAGCTGCTCCAGATGATGCGCCGCCTCGTGCGCGGCGCCCCGGTCGAGTTCCGCTCCTGCGGCGTGCACTACCATGACCCGGCGGTGCGCCCCGTCTTCCCGTGGCCCGCCCGTCGCATGAGCCCCGCCGAGCAGGACAACGTCCTCGCGCGCCTCGCGCGCCTCTTCGCCGGCCTGTTCGCCATCTCGGCCACCCCCAGCGACGACCCGGCAGACCCGCCGCCCGTGTGGACCCGCCGCGGCCTCCTGTCCTTGCTGCGCGGCCTCTCCACCTCCCTCGCGGACGGCGGGATCTTCGAGATGGTCCTCGAGGCCGAGCTGCTGCGCGTCGTCGTCGCCCGCGCGGTCCACCCCGGCCGCCGCCGCGCCCTCGCGGAGCTGCTCGACGCCAACCAGCTTGGGCCGGGAGCCTGGTCGCCGCGCGCGGCGATGGACTGAGCCGTCCCGGCGACTTCGGTCGGGCGGCCGCCGGCCTGCGGCCGGCGCCGGGCCCTTCTGCCGGGTCGCGGCGG
>JBEIVK010000613.1:0-2869 GCA_040373935.1 Alphaproteobacteria bacterium | reverse complement strand
CGTCTCGGCCCGCGGCCCGCAGGGGGCGCCCGCCCCAGCGTCGCACCCGCAGGCCGTCGAGGTTCTGCAGCAGGAGCAGCGGCTCCCGGTCCGCTTCTGCGCTGACGAAGCGACCGAAGCCGTGGACCGTCTGCGGCGTGATGTGCGGGTTTTGGACCAGCGCGACCGTGTCCCAGCCCGCGCGGGCGATGCGGGCTGGCCACCACGGCAGCCCGGGCGCGGGGGCCGCCTCCCCTCCCCCGCCGGCCGCGAGCCCCGCCCCGTGCGCCGCCACCGGCATCCCTGTCCACAGCGAGACCACGGACGGCAAGGTCCACGGGGCCGGCGCGACGGCCTCCCCGCGGTGCACCCAGGCGGCGCCCGGCGGCGCGGCGGGCAGCGCGTCCAGCAAGCCGGCGTCGGCCAGCGCCGTGTCCACCGTCACCACGAGCACCCCGGACGACGGCGCCCCGGACGACGGCGCGGCGACAGGGGCCGGGCCGCCCCCGACCATCCCCGCCGCGACGCCCAACCCGAGGCCCAGGCCCAGCCGCGCCACCGACCGCCCCCGCCACACGACCCTGACGAGCAGCACCGCCACGAGCCCCCACGCGGGCGCCCGCCCCGCGCCGCGGGCGACCTCCGGCCCCCACCACGCGGCCAGGGCCACGGCCCCAGCCCACCCGACCCGCCGCCCCAGCGCAGCGGGACCCGCGACCAGCGCGAGCAAGCCCAACACCGAGAGCACGCCGCGCAGCGGATCGGCCGACGGCCCGAGCGGCGCCGGCCCCGCGAGCGCCCGCGCCCCCCACTCGCCCAGCCCGAGGGCCAGCGCGAAGCCCGCCGCTCCCCCGACCCGCGCCCGCCACTCGCCCGTCGCACACACCCGAACCGCTAACCCGGACCTCGGGATCCCGTTTCCGGCGGCCGGGCCCCACTCCCGCCGACGCGTGCGCGGCCCGTGGCGCCATGCTACATGCTGAATGAACCCTCATTCAGCGCACCGTTCGCACCCTTCGGAGGCTCCATGAGCGCGACCACCTTCACCGCCGACTTGCGCGACATCCGCTTCGCCCTGCATGAGCACCTCGACATCGTGGGCCAGCTCAAGCGCTTCGCCGCCCACGCCGAGCTCGACCGCGACTCGATCGACGCCATGCTCGACGAGGGCTACCGCGTCGCCACCGAGGCCATCGCCCCCATCAACGTCGACGCGGACCGCCTGGGCTGCACCCTCGACGGCGACGGCAACGTCACCACCCCGGCCTCCTTCAAGGCCGCCTGGGACACCTACCGCAACGGCGGCTGGGGCGCGCTCTCCGCCAACCCCGAGTACGGCGGCCTCGGCATGCCGCACGGCTTCGACGTCGCCGTGGGCGAGGTCCTCACCGGCGCCAGCGTCGCCTTCGCGATGTTCCCCGGCCTCACCCGCGGCGCCGCCTCCCTCATCGAGCACTACTGCTCCGAGGACGTGAAGCGCCTCGTCCTGCCCAAGATGTTCAGCGGCGAGTGGACGGGCACCATGTGCCTCACCGAGGCAGGCGCCGGCACCGACGTCGGCTCCAACCGCGCCAAGGCCACGCCGTCCGGCGAAGACGGCGTCTACCTCATCGAAGGCGAGAAGATCTTCATCTCCTGCGGAGATCACGACCTCGCCGAGAACATCATCCACCTCGTGCTCGCCCGCACCCCGGGGTCGCCCGAGGGCACCAAGGGCCTCTCCATCTTCCTCGTGCCCAAGTTCGAGTTCGACGCCGCCGGCAACCTCGGCCGCCGCAACGGCGCCTACGTCGGCAAGATCGAGCACAAGATGGGCATCCACGGCAGCCCCACCTGCGTCGTGCAGTTCGGGGACCGCGCGCCTTGCAAGGGCTGGCTCATCGGCAAGGAGCGTCAGGGCATGGAGATCATGTTCCTGATGATGAACGAGGCCCGCCTCGAGGTCGGCGTGCAGGGGCTCGTCGGCGGCGCCAGCGCCTACCAGTACGCCCTCGCCTACGCCAAAGACCGCGTGCAGGGCGTCTCCGTCGAGAACTTCGGCAACGCCGCGGCCCCCAAGGTCACCATCAACCAGCACCCCGACGTCCGCCGCATGCTCTTGTGGCAGAAGGTCCACGTCGAGACCATGCGCTCCCTCGTCTACAAGACGGGCATCCGCATCGACATCATGCGCCACGCCACCGACGCCGACGAGCAGCGCGCCGCCAAGGGCTACGTCGAGCTGATGACCCCCGTCGTCAAGGCCTACTGCTCGGACAAGGGCTTCGAGGTCGCCGTCACCGCCCTGCAAACCTTCGGCGGCTACGGCTACATCGGCGAGTACCCCGTCGAGCAGGTCGTGCGCGACACCAAGATCGCCTCCATCTACGAGGGCACCAACGGCGTGCAGGCGATGGACTTGCTCGGCCGCAAAATGACCAAGGGCAGCGGCGTCCTGTTCATGAACTGGCTGCAGGAGGTCTCCACCGCGCTCGAGGCCGCCAAGGCCCAGGCCGGCCTCGCGGAGCTGGTCGAGGGCGTCGACAAGGCGAAGGACGCCCTCGGCGCCGCCGCCATGCACCTCGGTGGGCTCGGCATGGCCGGCAACCTCAAGGGCGCCATGCTCCAGGCCACCAACTTCCTGGAGATGTTCGGCAACGTCGCGCTGGCCGTCGAAGCCGTGGAGCAGGCGAGCGTCGCCTCCGCCGCCCTCGCCGCCGGCGGCCTGAGCGACGACGACGCCCGCTTCTACAAGGGCAAGCTCCTCAACCTCCGCTTCTACGTGCACAACGTCCTGCCGCGCGCCATCGCCATCGGCCGCATCATCCGCAGCGGCGACGACTCCTGCATGGACGACGTGCTCTTCGCCTGATGCGTCCACGGGCCCGGCCGGGGTTGGGCGCCTGCCCGG
>JBEIVK010000853.1:0-1879 GCA_040373935.1 Alphaproteobacteria bacterium | reverse complement strand
GCCACCCGACCGCAGGAGCGCCCGCACCCGGCGCCCCGGCCGGCGCGAAGGCCTCGGCCGCCGACGCCGCTGCGAGCGCCTCTGGCCCGACCGGCGCCGCCGCTTCTGCCGGCCGAAACTTCGCGACGAAGGCCTCCGCCTCCGCGCTCTGCGCCGCGACGCCCGCCTCGGACGCCGCCGCCCACACGCAAGCCTCCGCCACCAACCGCGTGCCGAGGAAGCGGTACACCGGCAGGATGTCGGCCCCGAACGCGGCCGCATCGCCCACCGTGTCCAAGGCCCGCCCGGCCACCGGCAGCCGCGCCGCCGCTGCGCCCGCCACCGGCGCGATGTGCCCCGCCGTCTCTGCCACGACACGGTCCAGCACGGCCACCAGCCCCGGCACCAGCCGCGCCGCCGACTCCACCGCCGGCCCGCCGACGATCGACGCCAACCGCGCCGCCTGCGTGCTGCCATGCGCCGCGACCAGCGCACCGACCCCCGCCTGCCCCGCCACGGCCTCTCCCACGAAGGGCAGCGCCACCTCCACCGCCGCCATCCAGGCCACCAGCGCGCGCCCGGTCTCCCAGGCCAGCAGCGTCCCCACCGGATCCGGGTCTTGCGGAAGAAGGCGGTCCAGGATGTGCGCCACCGCGTAGACCTTCAGCACGGCGTCGGCCGCCTGGTGCCCCGCGAAGTCTGCCGGCGCGCTCGCCTCGCCCTTGCGCGACTTGTTGAGGGTGAGCGCGGCCTTCACCCCGCCCACCACGCTGACGACGCCGTCCCCGGCATCGATTCCCGTGGCCACCCACACGCACTTGCGCGCGCGATCCTCGGCGGAGAGGTCTTCCGCGCGGGCCACCACGGACGGGCCCGCCCCCGGCGCGACCCGCGCGACGAGCGCCCCCACGGAGTCCACTCCGGGCAGGGGCTCGATGAAGGGCAGCACGCCCAGGATGGCGTTGGTGAGCAGAACGCTCGGGTCCCGCGCACCGAACCGAGCCAGTTGGGCGTCCATCACGCTCGCCATCCGCACACCCCCGAAGCGGGAGCCTCCGGTGCTTCCCGGCTGTCCCCCACGCTCCGATATCCAGGCGCGGCCCCGATCGGTTACCCTCCTGGCCCATCCGAGGGGTTTCCATGACTGCCGGCGGCGTCTCCATCCCTGTCGAAGTCGTCTGCTTGGCGGGGGCCGTGCCCTTCATCGCCAACGGCACCATCCACTCCTTCCACGACGGCACCTACGCGATCGGCCTCGACCGCGACGCCTCGGCCCTCGCGCCCGGCTCCGTGACGATCCTCAACTTCCACGACGGCACGACGCCCCGCGTCGTCGCCACCGTCACCGAGGTCCGCGGCAACCAGCTCGCCTGCCACCAACAGCAGGTCCACGAGCGCGAGCGCCGCGCCTTCCCCCGCCTGCACGGCGGCGTGCCCCTCCGCTTCCGCGTCCTCAGCCCCACCGAAGAAGCCACCGAGGGCCCCGCCTGGCTCGCCGGAGAAGCCGGGCCGGCCGCCCGCGGCACCTGGCTCTCCCCCGAGGAGTTCGTCAACTTCTCGGTCACGGGCCTCCGCTTCGACGCGCTCGACATCCTCGCCGGCGGCGAGCTTCTCCTGCTCGAGCTCGGCGTGCGCGGCCGCCCCGGTCGCTGGCGCTGCACCGCCCGCGTCGTGCGCTCCTGGCCCATCGCCGACGAAGACCGCACCCCCAACGGCCTCACCCACCACGTCGCCATCAACTTCGAGGTCATCCCGGACGCCGCCCAAGAGGCCCTGTCCGAGCTCACCATCGACATCCAGGACACCCTCCTCTAGCGCCACCGGACGCGCAGCCTCGCCCGCCATCGGGCACCGGGCGCCTGCCCGGCCGCCGGCCGGGCACCGCGTCTCCTCCGCGCTC
>JBEIVK010000489.1:0-3554 GCA_040373935.1 Alphaproteobacteria bacterium | reverse complement strand
GCGGGGCCACCGCGCCAGGGAGGCCGGACGGCGCCGCGCCGCGGCGGTGCCGGAGGCACCGAGCGGCCGTGCCGCGAGCCGGGAGGACGCCCGCCGCCGGCCGGGACGGCCGGCGGGGCGCCCGTGGGGGCTGGCCTCAGCAGGGGAGGTCGAACCACTCCGCGCGGTTGTTGGACTCGTCGCACTCGTTTTGGGCGCTGGTGCCCGCGCCGTCGTCGTCTACGCGGACGACGAAGCCGTTGGCGCCGACATCGCCCTTCTGGACGGTGAAGACGAGGGTGTCGGAGGACCAGCCGCCGGCGATGGGCGCCGGGAGGGGCAGGGTGGAGATGAGGGTCTCCGTGCCGGCGTCGAGGGCGTAGAGGGCGACGACGACGCCGGCCCCGACCTCGACCCCGCCGAGGTTGTCCACCTGCACGGCGACGTCCACGCGGCTGTCGTCGTTGCAGCCGGCGAAGCAGACGTCGACGATGCGGACGCCGAGGTCCACGGCGGCGTCGTCCACGGTGGGGCGGGCGCGGAAGAGGTTGTAGACCTCCCAGGAGGCCGGCGCCGGCGAGGGGATGGAGCCGTCGGGGTTGATGTTGGTCATCGCGAAGTCGTGCAGGGACCAGGTGGGCCCGGAGGAGGCCCAGCCGCTGCCGGCGTGGCCGAGCACGGTGATGCCGCGCCAGAAGGAGCCGTTGGAGGCGATGATGATCTCGGCGCTGCCGTCGGCGTCGACGTCGGCCACGACCGGGTACTCCCAGAGGGTGGCGGAGGTGTGGCTGCCGTTGCTGTAGAGCTGGGCGCCGGTGCGGCCGTCGAGGATGCGGAGCTGCGTCTCGTCGGCGTAGAGGACCTCGTAGGCGCCGTCGGCGTTGATGTCGTAGCCGGAGGCGCCGGCGATGCCGGAGTAGTCCTGGACGGCGATGGACCACAGGCGGGTGCCGTCCATCTCGAACATCTCGATCTGCTGGCTCGCGGGGATGGCGATCTCCACGGCGCCGTCGCCGTCGAAGTCCGCCACGGTGGGCGGCCCGGGGCGGTAGCTGCTGCCGTTGAGCGTGATGGAGCGGAGGTTGGTGCCGTTGTCGTCGCGGACGTGGAGCTGGGTGCCCGTGACCCAGAAGGACTCGCCGCCCGGGTCCCCGTCGATGTCGGCGACGGCGGCGAAGGTGCTGTCGCCCGAGTTGAGCGGGACCTGCCACTCGACGGTGCCGCCGGGGCCGTAGACCTTCTCGCCGAGGAGGATCTCCTGGAAGCCGTCGCGGTCGATGTCGGCGATGACGGGGGCGCGCCAGGAGCTGGCCTGGCCGGTGAGGGTGGTGACGGTGGCGCCGGTGCTGCCCTCGACGACGGCGATGTCGAAGACGACCTCCACGTCGCCGTCGCCTTCGAGGTCGCCCACGGTCGGCTGCGGGTAGAACTGCCAGGAGAAGGAGGCGCTCGTCCACTCGACGGTGCCGGCGGCGCTCAGCGCGACGACGCGGCGGGAGGTGTCGGAGGCGATGACCTCGGGGGCGCCGTCGCGGTCCACGTCGGCGATGGCGACGCCGGCGTTGCCGTCGTAGCCCGGGCGGCGCCAGATCTCGCCGCTGCCGTCGCCGTGCAGGGCGACGAGGTGGTTTTCGTTCCAGGTGGTGTAGACGATGTCCGGGCGGTCCAGGTCGTTGATGAGGCCGTCGCCGTTGTCGTCCGTGAGGTTGCCCACGGCGGGCATGACGATGACGCCGGTGCTGCCGGTCTCCGTCTTTTGCCATTCGATCTGGACGTTCCATGGGTCAGCCACCTCGATGTCGGGGGTGACGCAGGTGTCGTCCACGCCGACCTCGACGGCGGCCGGGGTGTCGATCACGCAGTCTTCGTCCAGGCAGTCCTTCACGCCGTCGCCGTCGGAGTCCGGGTAGCCCTCGTCCACTTCGCCGTCGCCGTCGTCGTCCACGCCGTTGCACTCCTCGGCGGGATCCGGGCCGCCGTCGTCCCCGCCGCCGTCGTCGCCGGGCGCGGCGGTGTCCGGGGCCGGCTCGGAGGGGTCCTTTTCGGGGCTGAGGTTGTAGTCCGAGCAGGCGGCGAGGAGGAGCGTGACGAGGGAGAGGGGGCGCATGGGGTCCGGGGGCGTGAGAGGGGGAGCGCGGGCTGCGTGGGCCGTGGCGGCGCTACGGGAGCGTGAAGGTGAGGCGCCAGTAGGAGTCGCCGAGGCCCTGGCAGTTGGTGTGCCACATCCAGGTTGCCCCGGTGGAGAGCAGGCTGCTCGGCTGACTGCCCCAGAAGCTGCTGACCTGGCTGCCGGAGCAGGCGGAGGGCGTGGCCCACGCGCTGTCGTTGTAGGTGGGGGAGGTCCAGGCGCCGGAGGGGGCCGGGTCGCTCACCTTGAAGTTGGCCGTGCGGTAGGTGACCACGCCGTTCACCTTCACGACGGCGAGGAAGCCGGCGATGGCGGCGCCGGTGTCGGCGGCGTAGGCCGCGAAGGTGTGGGTGCCCGAGTTGAGGGTGTAGGTGAAGGTGTCCACGACGTTCCAGCCGGCGTAGGTGCCCATGGAGGCGCCGTCGATCCAGCCGGACCACACGTCGTCCCCGGTGGCCTCGATGGTGATGGTGTAGTTGACCTCGCGGCAGTCCACGATGCCGTCGCCGTCGGCGTCGTAGCCCTCGTCGGCGGAGCCGTCGCAGTCGTTGTCGGCGAGGTCGCAGACCTCGGTGGCGGAGGGCGAGATGGCGGCCGTGCCGTCGTTGCAGTCCGTGAGGGCCGCCGCGTAGCCGCTGGGGCGGGTGCAGGCCGTGGTGCTGGGGCTGGCGACGCCCCAGCCGTCGCCGTCGGCGTCGCGGTACCAGGTGGAGCCGCCGGTGCGGGAGGGGTCTGCGTCGTCGATGAGGGTGTCGCAGTCGTTGTCGAGGCTGTCGCAGACCTCGGCGGCGGCCGGGGAGACGGTGGCGCGGGTGTCGTCGCAGTCGGTGCCGGTGAGCGCGGTGCCCGAGGGCTGCACGCAGGCGCGCACGCTGGCGGCGCCGTAGCCGTCGCGGTCCCCGTCCGTGTAGTAGAGGCCGGCGGTGCTGGTGTCGAGGCTGGCGTCGGCGTCGTCGGCGGCGCCGTCGCAGTCGTCGTCCAGGCCGCTGTTGCAGACCTCGCGGGCGGCGGGCGAGACGGTGGCGCGGGTGTCGTCGCAGTCGCCGGCGCCGGGGCGGAAGCCGGTGGGCTGGAGGCAGGCCCGGGTGGTGCTCGATGGGTCGCCGTAGGCGTCGCCGTCGTTGTCCCGGTACCAGGTGGTGGCGCTGCCGAGATCGAGGCTGGTGTCGGCGTCGTCGGTGAGGGCGTCGCAGTCGTTGTCGAGGCCGTCGCAGACCTCGGTGGCGCCGGGCGAGACGGCGCCGCGGGTGTCGTCGCAGTCGGTGGAGAGGGCGACGTAGCCGGCGGGCGGGGCGCAGGCGAAGACGAAGCTGCCGGCGGTGCCGTAGCCGTCGCCGTCGGCGTCGCGGTACCAGGCGGAGGTGGAGGCGGCGACGCGGCCCGGGTCTGCGTCGTCGGCGAGGCCGTCGCAGTCGTCGTCGATGCCGCTGTTGCAGACCTCGGGGGC
>JBEIVK010000930.1:0-1682 GCA_040373935.1 Alphaproteobacteria bacterium | reverse complement strand
GGCCTTCGACCCATCGGGCAGCACGCACAGCCCGCGCGGAGACGCGCCCGTGGTGTACGTCCCCGTCACGGCGTGTGCGAATGCGGGCGGCGATGCCGGGGACGCGTCACAGGTCCCGTCGTCTACCTCTGCGGTAGGTACCCAGTCGGCGGCGGTGGGGTCTGTGCACCCGCGGAACATGCAATCGCTGCCGTCGTACCCGAACTCTGCACAGTCGAGGTTGAGCGACGCCGGCCCCAGCGCCCAACCGCCGCCGAGCCAAAATCCCCGGTGGCAATGGAAATCGCCGACGAACTCCAGCAGCGCCTCCGGCCGGCAGGTGCCCGAGCAGTCCGCAAACTCGCCTGCAGGGCATTGGGCCGCCGCCGCGGCCGCCGCCCAAACTCCGCACACGGCCAGCACCCAGCGCATAGTGAAAGATAGCCATTCTGCCTTTCCTTCGCCCAGGACCTGAATTTCTCGCCAGCCTCCGAGCCCTGAAGGCGAATTCCGAGCAGGATGAAACGCAACACGTATCTTTGCGGTCCCTGCGGGAATAGCTCAGTTGGTAGAGCGCAACTCTCCCAAGGTTGAGGTCGCGGGTTCGAATCCCGTTTCCCGCTCGCAGGTACGCCCCGGCCCGCAACGGCTGGGGCGTTTACATTTACACCGTGCCCCAGCCCGACTTCCGCCGCCACTTCGCCACCCTGCTCGGAGGCAACGGAGCCGCCTTCGCGCTCCAACTCGCGGCGGCCCCCGTCCTGACCCGCCTGTTCACGCCGGCGGACTTCGGGGTGTACGCGAACGCGATGGCGCTGGCGGGCTTGCTCGGCGTGGTGGGCGCGGGGCGTTACGAGCAGGCCATCGTCCGATCCGGGGCGGAGGCGCACGCGCTGGCCCGCATGACGCTGCGGATGACGGCGGTGAGCACGCTCGTCGCGTGCGCGGTGTGCGCGGCGGCGCAGGTGCCGCTGATGCGCATCGGGGGCCTGCCGCCGGGGCTCGCGGTCCTCGGGGTGCCGCTGCTGGGCGGGGCGCTGCTGGCGCACGGCATCCTCGTGCAGTTGGCGAACAGCCGGGGGGACTCGCGCCGGATGGCGCTCGCCAAATCCGGGTACGCCGCCGCCACCGCCGGGGCCGGCATCGCCCTCGGCCTCTCCGGCCTCAGCACCTCGCCCTACAGCGGCTACGCCCTGCCCGCCGCCGCCCTCTTCGGCTTCGTGGCGGTCACGCCGGTGCTGCTGCCCGTGCTGCGCACACCGCGCGGCGAGGCGGCGGAGGCGGTCGCGCCCCGCGAATTGCGGAGGCGGTTTCGCGACTTTCCGCGGTGGAATTTGCCGTTGGCCCTGGCGGACATCCTGAACCAGCAGGTCCTGTTCAACGCCGTGTTTACCGGGGTGTTCGGGGCGGGGGCGATGGGGCTGTATGGGGTGACGTGGCGGTATTTGCGGGCGCCGGCCGGCGTAGTGACGGCGAGTGCCTCAGCGCTGTTTTACCGCGAGGCGGCGGCGAGTCCCGGCGGGGTGTTGCCGCACTTTTATGCGGCGCTGCGGCACGTCGCGGTGTTCGCGGTGCCGCTGACGGCCGCGCTCATGCTCGGGGGGCGGTGGCTTTTCGGGACCGGGCTGGGGGCGGGCTGGGAAGAGGCCGGGCGGTATGCCGCGGTGCTCGCGCCGGCCATCGGGTTAGGGATGCTGAGTGGG